>CAMWSY010000009.1 GCA_947176995.1 uncultured Porphyromonadaceae bacterium
CACGCGCCACGCTCGACGTGCTCAACAAGCATTTTCAGGAATCACTGTCGATTTACATAACACAGTCCACACTGATTCAGGCCACCACCTATCTCGGATATTTCCTCATGGCGATCCCTGCGGGAGTGATCATCACGCGTCTCGGCTATCGCCGCGGAGTGGTCATAGGTCTGCTTCTGTTTGCCGCCGGCTCACTTCTCTTTATTCCCGGAGCATCGGCAATGTCATTCGGGATATTCCTTGCCGCCCTGTTTGTGATCGGTTGCGGCCTTGTCATACTTGAAACTGCCGCCAACCCCTACGCATCAGTGCTCGGTTCGCCTGACACCGCTGCAAGCCGCCTGAATCTGGCCCAGTCATTCAACGGCCTCGGCTGCATTCTTGCTCCGGTGATGGTGGGAGGATTCCTTTTCTCAGCCGACGGCACGGGCAGCGTCGATATTCCATACGCGGTGATGGGCGTGATTGTGCTTGTGGTGGCATTGATTTTCTCCAGAGTCAAGCTTCCTGAAATCACATCCGGCACCCCAGCAACCGACCCTGCCCCGGCTTCAACGCGCGCCACCATCGGCCGGCTGCTCGGTGACCCGGTATTCCGTTTCGGCCTTTTCGCACTCTTCTGCTACGAAATATCAGAAATAGCAATCAACAGCCTTTTCATCAACTACACCACTGCCGAGGGGTGGATGGACAAGACAATGGCTTCGGCAGTGCTTTCATTTGGTGCGCTTGGCCTCTTCATGCTTGCCCGCATTGGCGGAAGCTGGATTATGAGCCGCATTAAGGCCGAGAAGGTGCTTGCATTCTGTGGGCTGATGACCGTAGTGTGCTCGCTGCTCGTCACATTTGATCTCGGCATAGCTTCCAAAGCCGGCCTTTTCGCTTGCTACGCATTTGAGGCGATAATGTTCCCTACCATCTTCGCCATCACCATCGCGAGAGTCGGCAACCGTTCGGTGAAACTCGCCTCGTCGCTCCTCATGATGACCCCTATCGGCGGCGCCGTAGGCACACTTCTTATGGGACTCGTGGCTGATGCCACCACAATGTCGTTTTCGTTCATTGTGCCCGCAATCGGTTATCTTTTTGTATTACTCTATTCAGTGAGCAGGCTTCGCGCCGCCAACAAGACCGCATGAGCAAAATCTCCGCTACACCCGATATATGCTGTATCGGCCACATAACCCACGACAAGGTTATCACGCCCAAATTTGAGGCTCACATGCCCGGAGGCACCGCCTATTACTTCGCCAAGGCACTTGCCGGACTCGACCACAGTTCTTTCAGGCTTATCACCGCCGTGGGTGAGGATAATACAGCCGTCATCGACGAACTGCGCGCCGACGGCATTGACGTGACCTCACTCCCGAGCCGCCACTCGGTATTCTTTGAGAACAAGTATGCCGAGAACATGGCTGACCGCGCGCAGCGTGTGCTCGCCAAGGCCGATCCTTTCACTACCGACAATCTGGCCGGTGTTCAGGCACGCATCTTTCATCTCGGCACACTTCTCGCCGATGACTTCTCTTTTGATGTGATAAAGGACTTGTCGCAGCGCGGCATCGTCTCGGTGGATATTCAGGGTTATCTGCGCGAAGTCGTTGGCGACAAGGTTTATCCGGTCGATTACGAGATCAAGTGTGAGGCGATGCCCTACATCCATATCCTCAAAGCCAACGAAATGGAGATGGAAGTGCTGACGGGACTGACCGACCCGTATGAGGCGGCACGCACGCTTGCCGAGTGGGGATGCCGTGAGGTGCTTCTCACACTCGGCGAAAAAGGCTCACTCATCTATGCCGACGGAGTATTTCATGAGATTCCTGCGATACCCGCAAAAGAAGTCGTAGACACGACCGGTTGTGGCGACACATACATGGCAGGCTATCTATATATGCGCGCACGCGGCGCATCCTATCAGGAAGCCGGAACTTTCGCCGCTGCCATGTGTACTATCAAACTCGAACACAAAGGCCCATTCAACGGCACTCAGACCGACATCGAAGCACTCCTCCCGGTCACAAGCTGATTTTTATTCACGCGTAGACATAACAATATAATACAATGCGCGCCCGAGGATAAACCCCGGGCGCGTACATTTTTGTTATCTTCAATTGTGTGGTAGTCAGCCGATAGAGACATCTCGTTTCATCGACACATCGGCATTGAAGCAGATGCGGTGGCTCTCTATAGAGTCGTTGATGTCGGTCAGTAGTGCAGCATGATTTCTCATGCGCAGTGTGTTGACAAAATCACGTATGATCTCAAGATCGGCACCGGCATGAAACGGAGTACCCTCAAGGTCACTGAAATCATAGACCGTGGTTGTGCGGTTACGGAAATCATTGACCGTGATTTTACTCTCGTCACCATAGATCTCGCCATGAGTCAGGCAAACGTGAGTAATACGATGATCCTCAAGCGTGAAGAAGTCCATCGACAGATTCACGGTGACATCATCCTCCATTATCATGGAAAGTACCTGATGATCCACCACGTCATTATCACAGTGATAGACACAACGCCCGAAAGCCCCGCTCTCCAATTCACGATCGACCACCTCTGCAAGGGTGCTTCCGGCAGGAACGTCGAAATTCTTAGTCCACTCTCCGCGGCGCTTATATAGATTCACTGCCGAATAAGGGCACGTATCCTCTATGCTGCAATTGATGCAACGCTCTGCCGCTCCCTCGGGAGCAGCCTCTGAGGTGAACCAGCGTAGAGAGCCGAATGACGACAGACGACGACACTTGGAGCCGATAAGCCACACAAGAAAATCGACGTCATGACAGCACTTGGAAAGCAACACCGGATTGGTCTTCTTCTCGCGGTTGAAGATACCGCGCACATAAGAGTGTGTGGCACGGTCGAGTCCAACCGATGCGCGGTGATCGACCGACACAATCTTACCGAGCTCACCATTGTCGACAAGCTCCTTGAATTTCCGGAAATAAGGATGATACCTAAGCACATGACATATCCCCACGGTGAGGCCGCGGCTGTTGGCTTTCTCTGCAATAGCGCGACACTCCTCGAGCGACTGCGCGATAGGCTTCTCCAGCAGCACGTGGTAACCATGATCAAGCGCGAGCATAGCCGGGCGGAAATGCGCGTGCTCAGGGGTGCATATCAGAACTGCATCGGCCTTGACCGGATCAAGGAAGAATTCGTCGATATCGCGGAAGCACTGCGAGACCTTAAGCCCCGCCTCTTTCGCGACATTCTGTCGGCGCAGATCATTTATCTCTACCACGCCCACAATCTTTGCTTCATCGGGATGATTGAGGATGTAGTGAAGATATTTAGCAGTGCGGTTACCCGCTCCGATGACCACGATGGTCAAAGGAGCGGGTTTACCAATGTTTGTTGTTTCCAAGTTTTGGGCGCTCATGCGTCTTTATTGACTTTTACTTGCTCAGATCCTTGATGCGGACGTTGCGGAATTTGATTCCCGAACCGTGACCGAGGAATCCGACATGGCCGCTCTTGTTGAACAGGCCGGGGTGGTTAAGATGATCGACAGTGTAGGGATTGCTCTTCTCACCCTCGGGTGCCACATTGTGACCCTGAGTGGCCTCACGGATGTTGCCGTCGAGGATTACCTCACCGTTGACTGTTACTGTGATGTGGTCACCCACGGCACGGATTTCCTCTGTGTTCCATACGCCAAGGCCGGGGAACACAACGCGCTTTGCGGGAATGATGCCGTAGACTGAACCGTGCACCTGATAGGGACGGAGACCCTTGTAGATGGGTGCGTCGTGGTCGAGCACCTGAATCTCCATACCGTGATAGGCTGCGTCGACACCCATAGGAGTACGGATACCGATACCGTTGTTCACACCTTCTTTCTCAAACATGAATTCAAAGCGCAGGATGAAATCGCTGAACTCATCCACGGTGTAGAGGTTGCCGCCGCTGCCATACTGTGCATTGACATAGATTGTGCCGTCGACCGGAGTGTAGTTCACCTTGTTTCCGGTCCACTTGTGCATCGAGCGACCGTCGAAGAGAAGCTCGAAACCGTCAGCTGCCTCTTCTGCCGAAAGCTCGGTAACGGGAGTCGAAGGCTGCTCACGGATGAAGAGCTCACGAACTTCGAGCGGCTGACCTTCGCCGATGAAGAGAATCTCACCGGTGGAGTAAGCGGGCTGACCTTCCTTGTAGGGGTTGGCCATCGTCTCGTTGTTCATGACGGTCTCACCGTTTTCGATCACGGTGATGCGGTCATTGTTCACCTTGATGTAAGTGGTGTTCCACTCACCGGCGGGATTCACTGCACCCTTGTGCTCGATACCGTTGTTGGCATTGGCTGAGAGTACACCCGAAGCCTCGCCGCCGAGGTTGATCTGCTCCATCGAGCGGACACCCACAGCACCGTTGCCCTTCCATTCAAACATCATTTCGAAGTTCTCATAGTCACCGGGGAGGGCGACAACCGAACGCTCTGTGCCGTTATAGCTCAGAATGCCGTTGTTGTTGCTCCATGCCTTGGCTGCTGCGGTAGCAGCGGTCTCGGCTTTCTTCTTGGCGGCATTCTTGGCAGCCTTTGCTGCCTCGGGGTTCATTGCCACAGCCTTAAGAGCGGGCTTCGATGCAAGCACGTCGGTGTAGCCGTTTTCGGGCATACGCGACTTCATGCCTTTCACGTCATCGAGAGCATATCCTGCATCAGCGGTACCAACAGCTTGGAAAGCTGCGGCAGCCTTGTCAAGAGCCTCGCTGACAGCTGCGCCACCGAAGTCGGGGTTCTTTGAAACGATTGTGCGGATAGCCTCTGCTGCATACTCCTGATTACCCGGATCGGTGGTGTAGTTCTCAACCACAAGAAGGGCGGGATATGTCTGGGTGCGGGCAAGAGCCTCGATGAGACGGTTTTTCACATGCACGTCGTTGGCAGCCTCAAGACCCTTGCGGTAGAGCTGGTATCTTCTCACATTGTTGAAGTCCGAGCGGCTGATCAGCTTGTTGTAGCGGTCGAGCGCGGGAGCTGAGTGAGCCTGATCCTTCACTGCGATATCATAGAGGATGTCGAGCATCTCGAGGTTGTCCACAGTGAGAAGAGCGTCGAAAGCAGCCTGACGGTTGCCCTTTTCGTAGCCCTTGGCGAGTGTGGCGATAGCCTCGGAGTTACCCACCTGTGCGAGCGACGGATAGTAGAGCGAAGCATCCGACGAAGAAGTGAGCTTGGAGTTGACCATCTTGTACTGAGCGTCGGCAGGCAGATTTCTTACCGACGATTTCAGGGCAGCCTGAAGATCGGCAGTGTGCTTGCCACCGTCCTTCTCGATGATCTTGCTGAGACGGTCGAAGTCAGATGTGGTGACAACACCGGGAAGAGCGGCATAAGCTGCGTCGCTCACCTCCTTGTTGCCGGAGTTGAGAAGCGAGAACACTTTGGGAGCGGCCTCGGTCATGCGGCGCTTTGCTGCGATGCCGAGAGCGGGAATCTGCACAGCCTCGTTGTCGAGAGCCTTCACGATGCCGGGGTTAACCTTGCCGTTGAAAGCGAGGAGAGCAGCGGCAGCCTCCTTGGAGTGCTCACCTGCAAGCTGCGGGATGAGGGCGTTGAGAGCCTCGTCACCACCGATGCGGCCGGCAGCGCGGATAGCAGCCTTGGCTAGCTCGCTGTCGGTCGAGTTCATGGCAGCGTTTACTGTACCGATCTGTGAAGACACGTGGTTTGCACCGAACCAGTTGACGATATCCGACTTGGCGGGCGACGGTTTCTTGCTGTTGACAATCTCGCCAAGCTTGGTGTAAACTGTCTCGTCGGCCCACGGCTCGCAGTTGCGCAGAGCGTCGAAACGGGTTGCGCGGCTGGGATTCTTCATGGCCTCAAGAAGCTGCGGCATCGAAGCGCGGCCATTCACTTTGGAGATAACACGCATAGCCGAGCTGCTCACATAATCCTTGTCGTTCTTGACAAGAGTCTTGGCAGTCTTGGCAGCAAGCACGCCCTCGCCATTGGCAGCCATGTTGTTGAGAAGGGTCAGAAGTCCCTCGGTAGCGTTATTGTCGTTGCGCCACTCGAAGTTGGAAGCCTTGGCAGCCTTCATCAGTGCGGGGAGCGACTTGGAAGTACCCACCCTACCGAGAGCATAGTAGATGGCGTCAAGAGTCTTGCCGTCGGCGCCGGGGATCCATGCAAGAAGGATGGGCTCGGCATCTTTGAGACCTACATAACCGGCAACGCGAGCCAGATCGGCACGGGGAGCCAAACCATTCTTCATGGCTGCGAGCAGGGCAGCGCCACCGTCGGGCACGGTCGAAAGACCGTTTATAGCCGTCTGGCGGAGATAGTCGTCGTTGAGATACTTCTCAAACACCTTGGCATCTTCGGGAGCCGAGATGCGCTGCAGGAGCGTGAGGAGGAATGCACGGTTGGGATCATCGGTGCATTTCTCCACTGCCTCGATAAGACCCTTGCGCACGGCTGCACGCTGGGGATTGTTTGCATCAGCACCAACATAGCTCACGACACCGCTGAGAGCATACTCAACGAGATTGTTCTGCCCCTTGTCGGCGGGAACGAGCATCGACGCGAGCTGAAGCACTCCCTCTGTGCCTGTGCCGGCGATTTCGCCCATCAGGTTGTTATAATTGTTCTGGCGGGTAGCGGGAAGCTGAGCCAGAGCGTCGGCCACGATAGTCGAAGCCGCACGGTTGCGCGAGTCCTGTGCCGCCAGATTCACACCCGGAAGCATCAGGACTGCGAGCAGTGCCGGTATAAATATTTTTCTCATGATTTTTTAGTCAAAACGTGGTGGTTGTCAATGTGGAAAATCGTTGGTTCAGACTTTCCACCCCTCGCGGCAAGGCTGTTCGATCAGGCGGTTGGCCTCATCATCATTGATGAAGGTCATCGTCACGGGATCAAACTCAAGAGTGCGGTTCAGGCGCAGAGCGCACACACCTTGGTTCACAATCGTGCTGCTATGGAAGCCGTTGTCCTCGTTGAGAGCAAACTTCTCGCGGTTCTTCAGGCACTTCACGAAGTCAGTGTTCTGAGGCTCCGGATCAGGAAGCTCGGCAATCATGTTCATGATATCGGGAGCGGGCTGGCCATTGAGCTCAACCTCGAAGCCCTGATATACCTTACCGTTGGGACCCTCGATATAGGGTACCTTGCCCTTCGACTCATAGCCTTCGCCCTCGAGCACGATCTGGCAGCCGTCGTCGTAGGTGTAGATGATCTTGCGCCATGTGCCCACTGCATCGGGATGCTGCTGGGGAGCGTCCACCTCGATCTTGATAGGAGTGGTGTTATCCTTTCCGAGGAAATACTGCACGGGGTCGATATAGTGCTGACCCATGTCGGCGAGACCGCCACCGTCATAGTCCCAGTAACCGCGGAAGGTCTGGTGTGTGCGGTGAACGTTGTAGGGCTTGTAGGGAGCCGGGCCGAGCCACATATCATAGTCGAGTTCGGCGGGAACTTTCTCAGGCACGAGATTTTCCTTACCTACCCAAAAGAATTTCCATGCGAAACCGTTGGCACCCGAGATGGTGACCTTGAGCGGCCAGCCGAGCACACCGCTGTCGACGAGCTTCTTCAGGGGCTCGACTGTAGTGCCGAGACCATAGAAGTTATCCTTGAAGCGGAACCATGTGTTCAGACGGAAAACACGGTTGTTGCGCTTGATAGCCTCGCGCAGACGCTTGCCCTCGCCGATCGTGCGGGTCATGGGCTTTTCACACCACACATCCTTACCGGCATTGGCGGCGTCGATAGCCATCTTTGCGTGCCAGTGGGGAGGAGTGGCCACGTGTACCACGTCAACGTCGGGATCATTGATCAGATCACGATAGTCGTGGTAAGTCTTGGGATTGACATTGAGCTTTGACTGAGCCTGCTCAAGTCCCTTTTGGAGATGATTTGCATCAACATCACAGAGTGCAACCAGACGGTACTGGTCATCGCTGGTGAAGTGATAGGAACTACGTCCGATACCACCGGTACCGATGATACCCTTGCAGAGCTGATCGCTCGGCGCAACGTGTTTGGGTCCTCCAAGCACCCGGCGGGGCACAACGGAGAACAGAGTGAGTAGACCTGCCGTTTTCAGGAACGTGCGACGATCTGTCTTAACATTTGCCATTTGATATATCGATTGGTTTATTTAGATTTTAATTTGGTGAACAAGTCTCCGGCAGAAGCCGCGATGCGACCCGCTGCCACACATACAAAAAGTTTGTAGCCGGACGCGTCTACTGCATCCGGCTACAAAGATAATAATTCAGTTCAAAATTACGATTATAGTTTCGTAATTTTAAGATTTTTCCACAATACTTTGATACCGCCGCCATCGTGGATCTGAAGAGCGATGCGGCCCTGAGCGTCGCCGATCTTCTCGTCGGTGAAATCAACCATCGGCTCGCCGTTAAGCCATGTCTGCACATGGTCACCCTCAACGCGCAGGCGCATAGTGTTCCATTCACCCTCTTTCAGGATATCCTCCTTGTCGTCAGGGATCTGCTGGAGCCAGCCGCGACCGTATGACTCATAGATGCCGCCGCTGTCCTGACCCTTGGGGGCAACCTCACACTGCCAGCCGTGCACCTTCACCGGGGGCTCTACAAACGAGCGGAAGAAGATACCCGAGTTACCGTTGGCAAGCTGCTTGAAATCTACAGTCAGGTCAAAGTCATTGTAATATTCACGGGTTGCGAGATAGCCGTAAGCCTTGTCCGGGCCGCTCTCACACACCATGAGACCCTCGTCGTTGACATACCAGAGCTCGGTGCCGTTGTTCTCCCAGCCGGTGAGATCCTTGCCATTGAAGAGATCCTTAGCCTCGCCGGTGACTTTCTTGGGAAGCTGCTTGATCTTGATGTTGCGGAACGAAGCGGGCGAACCGTGGTCCTGAAGGCAGATCACGCCGCGGTCAGCGAGACCATACTCGGGAGCGCTCTCCCACTTGCCTGAGTTCTTGCGTGCGAACCAGTCATCGGTCCAAGCCTCAAACTCAAGAATCTTATGACCGTTGAGGTAGTGCTCAACGTGGCCGTTGTCAAACACGATGCGCGAGTTGTTCCACTCACCCTGCGGGTTAACAAACATCGAGTCGGCATCGGGCAGATGCATAGCGTAGTTCACGCCGAGTTTCTGCCACTCCTCGAGCTTCGAGGGAGCATTGATTTCCTCCCAGCCCTCATTGTCGATGAGCTGATACTCCGGACCGGTTACATAAGGCACCTTGAAGTAGGGATCTTCAACGACATGGTAGATCATGCCCGAGTTACCGCCCTTGCCGAGCTTCCAGTCCCAGTCGAGGATAAAGTTGTCAAACTCGCGGTCGGTCACGATGTAACCTGACAGGTCAGAGCCATCGCCGGCAGCCTGAATGCAACCGTCAACCACGGTCCAAGGCTGTGTGAGCGAGTCACCGTTGTAATCGCGCCATCCGTTAAGTGTCTCTCCGTCAAAGAGGAGTTCCCAGCCGTCGGCAATCTCAGCCTGCGACAGGGTATTGGGCTTCTGGTTCGAGCAACCTGTAGCTGCAAGAAGAGCCGACCCACAAAGTACTGCTGCTAATGTCTTCATGTAGATTGGTGATGAAATAAAACAGGTAATTAATTTCTGCAAAGATAGCTCCCTCACGTCAAATACGAAAGAATCCGGGCAAAAAATACCTCAAATCACGCTCGTTTTTGTTCAAAATAAAATTTTTTTACTCCTGACACCGTTACTTGTCCCTATGAATAGTCGGGTAAACACTCTTTAGCCCGTCAATATGTTCAAATAGCTGCGGCTCTACATTTGCAAACATTGGATCAAGTATAAAATCCACACCTTCACGTCGTGCCAGTTTTGCTGCCGGAACAAAATCTGAATCTCCTGAAAACAACACAATACTATCCACAAACCGCTTTAAAGCAAGAGAAGCGATATCAACACCTATTTTCATATCAATACCTTTTTGTCTTACTTCAAAGAACACATCCTCTTCCTTGATATCTTCTGATTTTATTTTTCCTGAAAGCAGACCTTTCACAATACACGGACGCAAAGCCCACGTTTTATTATCCTTAAGCATTCCAATACGCAATGCGACTTTGCGTTTCTTCTTCAAAGTTTCAATTAACTCTGTACGGAATTTATATTCATCTGTTTTACTGAAGTCAACCGCACGCCCCGAAATCGGATTATGCGCTTTCTTTGCCAATGGCTCACAATCATAATAAAAGATACGATATAATGTGTTTCTATTTCCAACATGTTTATGAGCCATAGTATAAAGATGCTCGGCAACTTCCCGTCCCGACATCTTCCGATCTTTGTTATACAACGCATTAAATCGTTTCACAAAGAAACCGCCATCAATCAGAACAGCGATCTTTACTGGAGGTATATTATTGTCTTTTGCCATAAAAAAAAGAAAAAGCCCAAGGGTAGGCATAACCATTATCAAGAATTAGTGCTTTAACACTATCGGTCATGCTGAGCCATGAGCATAATCATGATTGCAAAGGTAGTCAAAAACTTCACCCGTGCAAATTAAAAACACAAAATTCCACAAAATAGTTGTCTATCCAAGCGAAAGAATCCGGGCAAAAAATACCCGGATTCCATCAATATTTGTCAATTAATTACAGCCATCCATCATTCGACGGACGCCGATTAACCAAAATTCCGTAAAATTTCTATCGGGTTTCGATGCGAAGGCGCAACGTAGCGTACATGATCGCAGCGAGTGCGATGAAGAGCCCGATGCTGCCGGTGAGGAGGGCGAAAGTCTCCAGACAAAGCAGAATGTAGATAAATGTGTAGATCACCGTCAGCAATCCGGCTATCACGAGTGCAACTTTCACCGACCTCAGCACTCCCTTCATGTAGAGGAATATCATCCCGATCGTCATAACTGCCGCCACAAGATAGCTGAGCCCGAACGATATGTGTTCAGCCAGCGACAGCAGCAGAGAGTAGAAAAGAATCAGCGCAAGACCGATAAGCAGATATTGGAACACATGTATGGGATGGCGCATCATGATCTCGGCAAACAGCACGGCTATGAACGTGAGAAGCACCACGATAATAGCATACTTGACTGCACGGTCGGTCTTTTGGTAGCGGTCGACAGGCACAAGCATATCCACTATTGCCGCCGATGAGGTGATTGACGATGCCCGGCTTCCGACAAACGCCTGCGGATAATCACGGTTGATCGAATTAAGTGTCCAAGAAGCCTTGAAACGCCCGTCGGCCACATCGCGGTCGCTCGGCAGGAACATCCCCTTGAACGACGGCGACTTGCAGTCGCCCGAAATCACGATCTCATTGTGGCGTCCTATCGGAGTAACACCGAGCGCACGCGAACCGCGCAGTTTCATCGTCAGGCTGTAGGGATATTTAATGCTGTCGGCCGAAAAAACCCCGGTCTGCACTTCCATGCAGCCCGATCCGCTGCCACGCAAGCCTGCGTCGACCACGACTACATATTCATCAGAAGGCTCAAGTTCGTCAATCTGGTTAAAGCTATACACTTGCAGATTGCGCCCTCCCTCGAGATCAAGCGGGCGTCCGGCGAGGTCAAGCGCCGATATATCCTCCACACCTTTCAGGTCGCCTATTCCCACTGTCACGGTAGCGTCCTTAAATCGGTAGGCCGACATGGGTATGCCGAGTGACTCGAGAGGCGACAGGCTTATGTTGCCCGACAACTTGACTTCAGCATTGTACACAACCGACTCATATATGCTGCGGTGAAGCGTCTGCGATTTCACGTCGGCTCCAAAATCGAGCGACTCGGGTAGCAGACGCACCTTACCGCCCGTGTCCTCGGGCGATATGCTGTCGTAAGGGATCGTGACGATAGGCCCCGAAATAAGCTGCTCACCGCTCCACGACGACGAGATCTCGGCCACGGTAGTCGTTTGAGCCTCCTCGCGGTCGCCTATAAGCGACATGATGAACAGGTCGGGGATAAGAAGACCGAGCGAGATGAGTGCTATGAATAGAATCTTAGTGCCAAGCGACTGGCTCCGCTTTTCATCCTTTATCTCACCTGACTGGGGGACATGAGCGACCGGGTCGGGCTTGACAGGCGGAGGCGGGAGCTCGGGAAGCTCCGGCATACGTTTTTCAGTGTCGATATCCATAATTCAGGACTTTTGTGAAATTACCGGCCACAATTTAGCACAATTATCCCTATCCTGCAAAATAAACACCTGTCTAATAACACAGCGACCGCCCCATGCTCGCTGCATGAGGCGATCGTGTTAGCGTCAGGCTCCCTCAGGAGCATATCCATCAATAGTTCTCGGGACGGAGCTCGAAGTAGCTCTGCGGGTGCTTGCACACGGGGCATACCACCGGAGCCGATTTGCCGATATGGATATGGCCGCACTCACGGCACATCCACATGCGGTCACCGTCGCGCGAGAACACGATGCCTTCCTCGATGTTCTTGAGCAATGTGCGGTAGCGCTCCATGTGAGTGCGCTCGATCTCGCCCACCATTTCAAATGCCTTGGCTATATCATTGAAGCCCTCCTCCTTTGCAACGGCTGCAAACTCCTTATACATATCCTCCCACTCATATTCCTCGCCGGCTGCGGCATCCTTGAGGTTTTCAGGAGTTCCGGGCACTTCGCCCCCATGAAGAAGCTTGAACCACATCTTTGCGTGGGTATGCTCGTTGTGTGCCGTCTCCTCAAAGATAGCGCCTATCTGCTGATAACCGTCCTTCTTGGCTTTCTTTGCATAGAACGAATACTTCACGCTGGCCTGTGACTCACCCGCAAACGCCATTTTCAGGCACTCTTCAGTCTTGCTTCCTTTTAATTCTTTCATAATGTTAGATTGTATAGTACGGCATGTGCCGCTGGGATTATTTAATTGTTGTGTTATATCAACAAACGCGGCCCATCAAAGGTTCATCAACATGTGATTTCATTTTCTTTCACACATAAACAATTGGCAGAATGAACTTTACAAATTAATTTACATCACCGTGTAACCAAAAACAAGAAACTTGTGTCTATGATTATGTAACCCGAAACAAACACGCTACACGTATATGAAATCAATCGCAACCGTCATCCTCGCATTTGCAATATGCCTCATCGCATCCTCGCAGGAGCTCCCCGACTCAACCGCTGTGGAGAAAACACTCGGCGAGGTCACCGTACAGGCAACCCCGGTAATCCGCAAAACCGACCGCGACGTCTACGCCATCTCCGACGAGGTGAAAGAGCGGTCAGCCACTCCCCTACTGCTTCTCTCCAACGTGGGCATCCCATCGCTGGCGGTCAACGATATCATGCGCAAAGTCACCGTCGACGGCAACGACGTGGAGATACGCATCAACGGCCGCAAGGCATCGGTCGACCAGCTGATCACAATCCCCGTCGACAATATCCGCCGCGTGGAGTTTATCGACAACCCGGGGCTGAAATACGACGGAGCAACCGCCGTGCTCAATGTTGTCGTCGTCAACCCCGAGCAGGGTGGTTCGCTCTCGATCACCGAAATGCAGGCATTCAATTACGGCTGGAACAACCCGGCCGCCTCACTCACTCTCGAGCATGGCAAAAGCCAGTTCAAGCTGAGCGGATTCGGCAGCATACGCCACAAGCTCCCGGTATTCCGCGACTACAACGACCGTTATCTCATGCCCGACGGAAGCACTGTAGAGCGCACCGAGACACCCGACGACGGACATTTCACAAACTACGGCGTCTATCCCGGCATCGACTACAATTATTATGTACCTGAGAAGACCAATATATATGTATCGGCCTACTTTCCCATGAACTTCAGCACAGAGCTTCTCTATCTTGGCGATCTTGCCACAAAGGGATTGCCGGGATCGACACGACTTACCGACCGGCAGCTCATGCCCAACAGAAATCAGCAGATAAGCACCTACATCGAGCAGTCGCTCCCCCACGACCAGACAATCATGGCCAACATCGGCTGGGGCGGACGCACCGACCGAAGCCGGCGCATCTACAGCGAGTCACCCGACTCACGCGCAACTGGCAATGAAATCTTTATCGACAACAATATACGCAACCACAGCTCATCATGGTCAGCCGAAACCGACTACACAAAGAAATGGGGCAGAAACATCCTCACTGCCGGATTGAGATATTCAGGATCAAGTAATAAGGCACGATACATCTACGACGGGACTCCGTCACAGACCGTCCAGCAGACATCCGACCGGCTCTATTTCTTCAGTGAATACACCCTTCAGGCAGGCAAGTGGAACATAACGGCAGGAGCAGCCGGAACATGGCAGGACAACGCCACCGAGGGAAAACACGTGAAAAACCTGCACTTCACCCCTCGCGTGTCAGCTGCATGGCGTTACAACGACATTTCACGCTGGACATTCACCTTGTCATCCTACACATCGGCCCCCTCGCTCAGCGAGACATCGGGAGTAATGCAGCAGATCGACGGCTTCCAGATTCAGCAAGGCAACCCCGACCTCAAAGCCTATGCTACCTACCGCGGGTGGGTGCGCTACGGTTTCGCACTCGGTGACCGCTTTTCAGGCAGCTTCACAGCCACTGCATCACACACCAACCGCCCTGTTCAGGATTATTACACATGGAGCGGCGACAAAATTCTCCACACATGGACCAACGACGGCAAAGCCTCGTCACTAAATCTGATCTTCTCCCCACGGTGGGAGTACATCCCCGGCTGGGCAACGCTGAGTGGCTCTGTTGCATTCCGTCGCTTCTGGAACGAGGGACGTGACTTCCGCCATACTCTCTCCAACTGGTACGGTGACTTCGATGCCACATTCTATCACTGGGGATTCGACGTGACCATGAGCTATCAGCGCGCAGGAGCCTACCTCAATGGCGAGAACATCGACCGCGGCGAGGCCTACACTCAGTTTATATTGGGCTACGCATGGAAAGACTGGCATTTCTCATTCGGACTCTTCAACCCCCTCGGACGCTACAGTCAGGAGACGCAAGTTATTTCAAAACTTGTAACACAAAAGACAATCATGCGCACAACAGCCTGCGATTGCATGCCCTTTATCAACGTCGCCTATAATATATCGTGGGGGCGCCAGCCTCGTCACACTTCCCGAAAACTTGAGAGTGAGTTCTCCGGATCAGGAGCTTCCGCAGCAAAAAGATAAAAAATTTTCAAACACACATATCTTATTATCAATACATTGCTTCATCCGCAGTAAAAAATTTTACTGCGGATGAACTTTTTTGAAAACCTTTTTGAACTTGAGCTGTTATACATATTACAAAACGAACACATTTCTTACAAACAAAACACGGATATATGAAACGCTCGTTACAGTTCATCGCTCTTGCTCTCCTCTCCATCGTTGCAGTTTCCTGCTCTCAGGAGCTTCCCCTCGGCGAGAACTACGGCTCGTCGGAAGTCAACAGCCGTCAGGCAGCCCCGGCAGCTCTGTCAGAGACCCCGTCCGACAGCGAGAAGAGTGCCCCCGTTATCGTTACAATCGTCGAGGAGACCGAAGTCGTTGCCGACACAGTCCACTGCGTAATCCGCCGCTGATTCACCGCCTCCCCTCCCAATTTATTTTTTTACATATTATAATCTCCTGCGGGTAGATGTAAATGTGTATCTTTGGGGATACCATGTATTCAATCTATCCGTTTTATGAGATCTAAATTTATTTTGGCGGCTATTGCGGCTATCGCCGTATTCCCGCCCGCACTCAGGGCACAGTCCTACACTTCGGCCAAATTTAAAGCCGGAGACTCACCCGAGTGGAAAACGCCTGCCTTCGACGACTCGTCATGGCAGACCCTTCAACTGAACCAAGTCTGGGACGATCAGGGCATACCTGCTTCGACAAAATTCGGATGGTATCGCCTGAAACTCGCAACTCCGCAACTCCCCGCAGCCACCGGCACAGATGCCGACAAATATGTGATGGTCAATCTCGGTAAGATTGACGATGTGGATGAGACATATTTAAACGGAACTCTCATTGGAAAGACTGGCTCACTTCCCACCGACAAGGACGGCTACCGCTCCCGTTTCAGTGCCACACGCAGCTACATCGCTCCCCGCTCCCTTCTGAATAAAAATGGTGATAACACCCTTGCCGTGCGCGTCTATAGCGGCGGCGAGCCGGGCGGAATGTACACCGGTCCCGTCAGCATCACTCCCGCAGGATACCTCGACGGAGCAAAGCTCGCGATCACCGAAAGCGGCGAAAAAGCCCAACGCACATGCACCATAACACTCTCCAACGAATTTCCATGGACTGTGAGCGGACGCCTTGCCATAGAAATGACCGACATGGAGACAGGCAACGTCATCAGCCGCACCGAGCGCAAGATTTCGGCGCGTCCGGATAAAAATGCGGTAGTCACCATACCCTGTGCAGCTGAAGAGCCCGTAAGGATTTCGTGCGTTTTCACCGACACCAAGAGCGGGAAAAACATCACCGCACGCTACACACCCAAATACATCCTCACACCCGCCGCTCCCCTCTCACCCCGCTTCAACACCGCGCCCGTCTATGGCGTACGTCCCGGTTCGCCGGTTCACTACCGTTTCGGAGTCTCGGGAGAACGTCCCATGCAGTTCAAGAGCGCCGGACTTCCCGCCGGACTCAACCTGAATGCTGCCGACGGCGTGCTGAGCGGATCAATAGCCCAGCCGGGTGACTACACTTTCACTGTCACCGCTTCCAACGCCCACGGCACTGCCTCGCAGCAGTTCACCATCAAGGTCGGTGATCTCATCGCCCTCACCCCACCCATGGGATGGAACTCATGGAACTGCTGGGGACTCAGCGTCTCGCAGGACAAAGTTATGGCAAGCGCCGAAGCCCTGATGGATAAGGGGCTCGTCGACTACGGCTACAGCTACATCAACGTCGACGACGCTTGGGAAGCACCCTCGCGTGATGCCGACGGCAAGATTGTGGTCAACGAGAAATTCCCCGACATGAAAGCACTCGGCGACTGGCTCCATGAGCGCGGACTCAAATTCGGCATTTACTCCTCACCCGGCGATTTCACCTGCGGCGGTTATCTCGGTTCGCTCGATCATGAGCAACAGGATGCCGAGAGCTACAACGACTGGGGTGTCGACTACCTGAAATACGACTGGTGCGGCTACGGACGCAAGCATGAGACACAGAAAGACAAAGGCACACGCGCGTCCTATGTGCGCCCCTACATGCTCATGGGCGAATATCTGCGCGCGCTCCCACGCGACATTTTCTACAGCCTATGCCAGTATGGTATGGATGATGTATGGGAATGGGGGCACGTCGTCGACGCCAACTCATGGCGCACTACAGGCGACATCACCGACACATGGCAGTCGCTCTACAGCATCGGCTTCGAGCAGCAGGCCGACCTTGCCCCCTATGCCGAACCGGGCCGTTGGAACGATCCCGACATGCTCATTGTAGGCAAAGTGGGCTGGAGCAACAACCTGCGCGACTCGCGCCTTACCCCCGATGAGCAGTACACCCACATCAGCCTCTGGGCACTCCTTGCCGCCAATATGCTTATAGGTTGCGACCTGTCGCAACTCGACGATTTCACCATCAACCTCCTTTGCAACAACGAGGTCAATGCCGTCAATCAGGACATTTTGGGCAAACAGGCCTCACCCGTAGTGAAAGAAGGTGCATTTCAGATATGGGCGCGCCCGCTTGCCGACGGCTCCACTGCCGTAGGCATCTTCAATGTGGGTGACGACGACATGACAGTCAACCTTGCCGACTATCTCGGTGCGATTGGAAATCAACCGCTTAAGAGCGTCCGAGATCTTTGGCGCCAGAAAGACCTCTCGACCGCCGACCTCACCTACAACATACCCACCCACGGCGTCCGCCTTCTCAAAGTCACCCACTGACGCCCCAATCCCCATAAATGCCCCATCCCTTCTCAGAGATCCCTGAGTCCTCCGAGATCTCTGAGCCCCCCCCCTTAGGCTACCAGATAAACAGCGAGGCTGCGCCGCAGATGCGACACAGCCTCTTTTTTGCTCTTTCTTAGAGAAGCCTATCAGGGAAGCGAGATAGCTCCGCTGGGGCAAACCTCAGCGCATGAACCGCACTCAATGCAGGTGTCGGGGTCGATGCTGTACTTGTCACCCTCTGAAATAGCTTCAACGGGGCAAACGGGCAGACAGGTGCCGCAAGCCACGCAGTTGTCATCGATAACGTATGCCATGATGTACTTGGTTTTAGGTATTTAATTGAACGAATGTTGTCTTGTCAGGACTCATCAGAGCCTCTACGTTGTGCAAATTTACACATTTCCCCGTTTCTACAAATCCCCGGCCCTGTTTTTTTTCATCACTACCTGAAAACCTGTCGGACATAAGGCCAGCGACCGCCAGCGGTCACTTCTTAGCCTGTAGCTGACGGCGGCAGTAGTTGATGCGGGCAAACGCGGTCATGTTTCCAAACAAGGCGATAATGCCCATAGCCACATCAAGAATCACATTGGGGTCAAACGTTGAATCCTGAGCGATGCTCAGACCCGTTATACCCGTAGCAAGAGCCGCCAGAGAAGTCACGACCACCCTTTCAGGTCTCTGCATGAATCCGATTTTGCACTCGAGTCCGAGCCCCTCGGCGCGGGCGCGCACATAGCTGACCATGACACTCCCGGTCAGAGCGAGAAATGTCAGGATAGAGCCGGTCAGGTCACCGCATCCAGCCAGATAGTAGGCAATGCCACCGAGAGTGAAGATTTCGCAATACCGGTCAAGCACCGAGTCATACATGGCACCGAACCGCGTTGTCATGTTTCCGAGACGCGCCACCTGCCCGTCAAGCATATCAAAAAGCGAGAATCCGATTATAAGCCCTCCGGCCCACACCACCAGCGAGTAGTCCACCGTCCCGGCAGCAGCCTTTACAGCCGCCAGCACAAACACCACGGCAGCCGCGATGTTACCAAGCAGACCGATAGTCGTAACAACATTAGGCGTCACACCTATTGCGATAAGAAAGCGCACAAAAGGATTGATGACAAAGTATATACCTTGCTGAAGACCATTGCGGGTCTCCGATGCACGTGTCTTTATATTCATTTCTTTTCTGTTTTTGAAATATCCCTACTGTTGTTTTCTTCTGTGTCCTGGTCTCGCTTTCGGGAGAACGCCATTCTTATCAGCCCGGTGATGGCTGCAACAAGAAAATACATCCCGGTGAACGTATTACTCATGATATATTCCATTGCCGCAGAGCCCTCTACTTTGGCTAATTAATTGATCGTAAAACAAAAGCGCGAGGACATTATACCTGTCACCCGTCCCACACTCAGAGGCTCTGGCATATGCCCATCGTAGTCGAACGAGCAAACCTGCAGAAGCCTCACGCAGAATATGTGATACGCGTCATTTACAGGCACTGAGTACCTGAGCATGACGAAATATACATACCCACTGGGCATCTACTGTCTGCATCATCCTTGACTACGATTTGAAACTGCCAGATTTCTGAGTGTCAAGAAAGAGCGCAAATAGACGCTTCCTAATTTTTATGTCCGCCGTCACGCTGGCTGCAGCCCGGATATGAGCCTCAGCACAGCGGTCGACGCTACAAAGATATTACTAATTTTCTTATGCACAAAATCAATAACAGGCGATATGTTCCCGATTTCAGCCCACAAAAGCCGGAATCAGAATTTCTGCATATCCACGCTGTGAAGCATCACTTCAGCCCGGTCTGCTTTTTCAGCTCGCGGGCAAGAGCGGCATACCCCTTTTCATTAGGGTGCAGCCCCTCGCGGAACATATCCGGATTGATCTTACCGCTGCCGTCATCAAGCGTCAGCACGCGGTTGAGACTTATCAGACGCACACTGTCGTCGGTCGGAAGCCACTCGCGCAGAAGCGCGTTGGTGCGCTCCACTTTTTCTTCACGCCCCTTGGCCGGATAGATCTCGATAACGTAGAGTGTCGCCTGCGGCTGACGGGCATGTATTGCGGCGGCAAGATCCACGATTCCGCGTGCCACATCCTCCTCCTTGTCACCGGCATTGATATTGTTGATACCTATCAGCAGGAAAATGTCTTTGGGAGCGCATCCCTCGAGCTCGCCATGATTTATGCGCCAGAACACATTTTCTATCCTGTCCCAACCGAAGCCCATATTCACGGCACGACGCTTGCCCCAGAGCTTGTCCCATGTCTTGCCGCCGTTGTTGTGCGACACCGGTTCACCGCCCCAGAAATGCGTTATGGAGTTGCCTATGCACAGCACATCGGGATCGGTCGTGTGATTCAGCTTTATCACCTCGTTGTGGCGGTCCATCCATGTGTAGATTCCGTCGCGGTGCTGCCTGATTGGAGGATAACGGTGATTCGGCGCGTCCTCGCTGAGCATCTCGCGCAGTTTTCCTTCCACAGCCTTAGCCTGAAGGCGGTTGCCTATGTCATTGGGGTGCGTACCCTCGATATATGAATCCTCATCCATCCCTATCTCAGCCATCGTGAGATAATACAGACTGTCGACACCCGACGCCACCAGCTCATCATACGCCTTGCGCAGCATACGGTTTCCGGTCACATATTGCTCATAGAGGTCCCTGCGAAACACGCTGTCGACCGGGCCCGCACTCTCCACAAGCAGGATAGGGGCATCATTCTTCGTGCGCAGGTGCTTCACCCCCGACACCATCCTGCTCACAATCTCATCACCGAGTTTATAGCTGTTGGGGATCGGATCGAGCACATAGGCACGCGCCGGGATCTCCCCCATAGCCTCAAACAGTGCCGGCTCCATCAGTGCCGAACCCGAGAAGCCGAGGTTCACCACCGGATAATCCATGTCACGCTTAACCTGAGTAACCCACATCAGCCCAGGGCGCGACGGCGAAGCCCCCTGAACGATCGAGCTGCCGTACACCACGATTGGACGCTCGGCCGACTCATGCAGAAACCTGAAGCTGCTCCCCTCGTCCACCCCTATCTGCATCGACGTCACCGTGCTGTAGGGCGGCAGAAACACCTCGAATTCGAGTCCGCGATTTGCAAATTCAGCAGTTTTTATGTCGTTGTAGGAAATCGTGATGGTGTCACCGAAGCTCCACCCCATGTGATTGCCTATCCAGTGCTGGTTGCCGTTGGCATCGCGAGCATAGAGATCCACACCCGCATGATCGAGCTTAGCCATATTCACATATCCCCCCACCTTGTCGATAGTGTATTTCACCTTCACATTATTGGTGGTCGACAGGAATTTCACCGACAGCCCGGCACTGTTTTTCGACAGTCCCCACACCGCCTTGGGCATATCAGTCTCCATTCTGTCAGGCATACGGTGGAACGAACGGTTGCCAATCTCCTCATTCCACGCGCGTCCGCTCAGATAGGGCACGTCAGCCTCCATCGGGTCATGCCATTGAGTCTGCGCTCCACCTGCAATGACAGCAAGCTGAACGACAGCACTGATCCACAGTCTTTTCCAATTCATATTCATGGGATAATAAGGTTTAATCACAGATTACGATTCTAATTGAGTTGACTGAGCACCTGCGGAAGCACCGCCCTGAACCCGTCATTCACGATGAGCCTTACGTCATGATGCTTGCCGCTCCGCTCCGAAGCCTGAGCCGCGATGCGCCGCTCCACGCTCTCTCTGTCGGCACCGTCACGCATCATCGCGCGCTCTATGCGCACCTCGGTCGGCGCAACCACTTCCCACACCCTGTCGGCCATACGGTCAATTCCGCTTTCATAGAGGATTGCCGTCTCCACAAACACAGGCTTCCCGCTGCCGGCATGAGCAGCCGCCCATTCAGCGAGATCACGCCGCACCGCGCCGTGGGTTATCTCGTTAAGTATTGCGAGCTTTTCACTGTCGGCAAACACTATCGCGGCAAGCGCGCGGCGGTCGAGCCGCCACTCCCCGCTCACCACATCAGCCGAGATGCGTGCGGCGATCTCACCCAGAATCTCACGCGACCCATCTATAAGCCTGCGGGCACGCCAGTCGCAGTCATACACATCATAGCCCATCGCCGTGAGCACGCGGCTCACAACCGATTTCCCCGACCCGATTCCGCCTGTTACCGCGATCAGCATCTTTCTAATCTGAAACTTATAGGAGGGTGTGTAATAAATGACAGCAGGGACGCACGGCCCGTGCGTCCTTGATATTAATTGTGTTCGAGCAGATACTCCACACTGTCGGTTTCCAGCGTCACTGCCGAATACTCGTCGGGCACCGCCGAGAGAGTCAGCCCCAGCTTGTTGGCCGACTTATGATAATCGGCATAAGCCTTTACCACATAATTGTCATTGTTATAGACGCTCATGGGCACAAGATAGGATATTTCCACCGTCGACGGGAAAGTGATCACCCGGTGTCCGGCAGGAGCCTTGCGCACCTCTATAGGTATCTGACGTTTTTTTGCGATAAGAGCCTCCACCGGCACCATCACCTTCACGCTCGGCGGGATCACGCGCATACCCTCGGGAGCCACAAGATGCACCTCGACCTCAGTCGTATCCGTCAGTCCGCTCAGCGTCACAGGCTCAGTCTCGATATTGGTGATGCTTTTAGGTATTGCGCGCTGCGAGTAGACCCGCACTGTGTCTATAGCCGCCACAAGCGGGCCGCTGAGCACATACTGTGGAGCTGTCGTCACATCCGACACAACTTTTATGTGCTTCACCACACCCTGATGTTTCGTGTAGGGAAGCGACAGCGAGTCAGGCTTCACCCCCGACACCGATGCACCCTGTCCGAAAAAACTCCTCACGGCACCCACAAACTGGGTCTCGCCCATCGAGAGCCTGCGCCCGTTGTTGGCAAAATCCTTATACTGTATTTTCAGCACAGGCAGATCACCGAAAGAATACCGCAGCAGCGAAGTCCCCTTGTCGCGCACGCTCACGCTCACTGTCGACGGCGGCAGCGAGATCAGCACAATGTCGTTAGGCACCCCCACCAGTTCCATAGGCACTTCAAATTCCTGCTGCATCTCGTCATTGAGAGCCACCACATACCAGAATATGACAGCAACGACAAGAAAAGCCAGAAAGGTGCACAAGTTGCGCCCCCGCGTTGATGACGCGAGGGCACGGAACCGTTGCCCTGTTTCACGCAGTCGTTTTTTCATGCAGTTTTCAGAGCTTGAAATTTGGCAGTGGCATCACTGCTTGTCCGATGTCTGCTGCACCTCCTCCTGAGTAGTGCCGGCAGGATAAACCGAACCCTTGTCGACGCGGATATCCACACCGTCAGCAATCTTCACGCGGAAGTGATCCTCCTTTATACCCGTGATCTTGCCGTGAATACCACCGGCGGTCACGATGCGGTCACCCACGCTAAGCCCCTCGCGGAACTTCTTGATCTCCTTCTGGCGTTTCTGCTGCGGACGCACCATCATGAAATAAAAGATAGCGATGATTGCCACGATCATGATGATACCTTGAAGTCCGCCTCCGGCAGGAGCGGCGTCCTGTAGCAAAATTGTGTTAAGCGACATGTTGTTATACGATTTTAGATTATTAAATTATTACTTATTGATGATACCCTCCGACTTGAGGTCTTGGGCTGCCGAGTAGAGCAACCCGTTCACAAACTGTCCGCTCCGTGGCATCGAGTAGTCGGCGGCAATCTCCGTGTACTCGTTCATCGTCACAGGAAGCGGAATCTGCGGGAATCTCACAAGCTCGGCGATAGCCGTCAGCATCACAACCACATCCATGAAAGCGATGCGCTCAGGGTCCCAGTCATCCTTCACATACTTGTCGATAAGCGCCCTGTACTCCACCCGGTGCTCCACAGCAGCCGCAAAAAGTTCAGGCCCGAAACGGCGGTCCTCGTCATCCTTATACATCGGCAGCAGCTCCACGATGCGGTTACCCTTCTCATCGGTGCGCACCTCGCGCGGAGCCTGCTTCACCGTCTTGAGCACAAACGTGCCCATGACCTGCATGTCGTCGTTCCAGTACACGCTCTTCCCTTCCAGCATCTCGGCAAGCTCATCGCTCGGGATGATAATGTCGCGCAGCAGCCGGCGCCATAGTTCACAATCCTCCTCAAAGGTCGACTCACCCGTTCCACGCATATATTCAGCGTATGCAGGCGAGACAAGCACCCGTTCAAGCAGATCCTTCATTCCGTAGAACTCGCCGCTCCACCCCACACCGTGCTCGCTGCAAAACTTCTCGAGCTCAGGAGTAGCCCTGAGCGCAGCCACCAGCTTGTTGTCGATAAAGCGGGTGTTGGGATTCAGGTCATCGTGCGAGGGCAGATACTTGTTCTTGGCAGCAGCGAGCTGTTCGGCACGCATACGCGTGAGTTCCACCGGCAGCAGCAGCATAGCATGATAGAGCTCAAACGACTTCATCAGCGCCGCATCAAGCTGGTTTGAGGCATCGGTCAGCATCGAGCTCACCTGATTGAAATCCTCGAGCGTCTCCCCCACCATCGCCAGCCCCTTCTCCAGTCCGGCAGTCGTGTGGCGTTCGTCACCCTTCAGTATGTCAGTCAGTTCAGGCGACCGGGCGATCACCGTTGTCAGGAGCACCTGCCACATTGTCGTCTCATCCTTCAGAGTCGGCTTGCGCTTACGCGAGAAGTCACCGAACACCGTCGAGTTGAGTATGCGGTTATACACCGGACGGAGCGCACCACGCAGGCGGCGCATCTTCTCCCCGTCGCGCATCATGAGCTCCTTCACGGCACTATCCTCCGCCAGAGCCTTAGGCACCCTCAGCCCGTAAAGCTCGTTGGCGTTCGGGCTCGGAACACCCGTGGGAACACGGCCGTCGACACTGCGCCCCGACAGCTCGATGATAAACATGAGCAGCGAAGCATACACCTCATAGCTCCACACCGCGTCGCGCGTCTTGCGTGCCGGTTCCGGAAGCAGACGGAAATCAACCCGTGCTATGAGATAGCTGTAGAGAAGCTGTACGACCTTTAGTCTTATGAGAGTGCGGTTTATCATTTCTTAGCGTCGCTCAGGGGATCGAGGTGCGAGCAGATTTCCTCAAACACTTCATCGATACCGCCCATACCTTTGATACTACGGTAATGTCCTGTCTTGGTGTAAAAATCCTTCAGCGGCTGAGTCGACGAGTGGTAAACGTCAAGACGCTTTTTGATAGTCTCGGGATTATCATCCGAGCGGCCCGACGAGATTCCGCGCTTCACGAGGCGGTCCGTCAGTTCATCATCATCCACCTCGAGACCCACCACAGCATCTATAGCCGCACCACGCTTCTTCAGGAGCTCCGTCAGAGCCTCGGCCTGCGGGATCGTGCGGGGGAAACCGTCGAAAATCACACCCTTCTGCGACTCAGGATTAGCATCGAGATGAGCATCAAGAATATCGATCATCAACGCGTCAGGTATGAGCTGTCCCTTGCTGATATAATCCTCAGCCGTCTTACCCAGCTCCGTACCATCCTTTATGTGCTTGCGGAGCACATCGCCGGTCGAGATGTGAAAAAGACCGTAGCGGTCAGTTATCTTGTCGCTCTGAGTGCCCTTGCCGCTTCCCGGAGGGCCGAATATTACGATGTTAAGCATATCTGTGATTACTCTTTTATGGTTTATTCTTTTTCTGTTTTTATTCGCATTAGTTCCCTTCCGTCGTCTCCTTGAGAATATAGATATCCCTAAGGTTGCGGGCAAGACCATCCAGATCAAGACCGTAACCTATGATAAACTTCTTCGGGATCTCAAATCCCACATAATCAGGATTGACAGGCTTTTGCAGCGAGTCAGGCTTGAAAAGCAGCGTAGCCACCTTCACATCATCCGCCCCCTTCTCCTTCAGGTCGCCGAGCAGCTTGTAGATCGTGTTGCCAGTGTCGATAATATCCTCGATGATGATCACCTTGCGTCCGTGCAGATCCTCCGACAGACCGATGATTTCCTTAACCTTACCGCTGCTTTCAGTACCCTCATAGCTTTTCAGGCGGATAAAAGAAATCTCCGCGTCAATATCCACGGCCCTGAAAAGATCCGACGCAAAAGGGAAAGCGCCGTTAAGCACACACAAAAACAACGGGATAGAGCCCTTACAGTCACGCTCCACTTCGCGCGCCAGTTCACCGACGCGTTTCTCAATCTGCTCCTTGGTAATATACGGCTCAAACGTCAGGCCGTCATACGTCACTTCTCTCATT
>CAMWSY010000010.1 GCA_947176995.1 uncultured Porphyromonadaceae bacterium
TGATGGGGCGGCTAACGACAGTGTTGCTGTCGGTGAGGGTGTAGACAAAACGGCGGTCCTGAAGCTCATAAGTGGCTTTCTGCGGAATGATAATCACGCTGTCCTGCTTGACAGGGAGGAGAATCTGGCCTGTAGAACCGCTGCGGAGCATACCGTTGTTGTTCTTGAACAGGGCACGCACCGAAGCCGAGCCGGTGGAGTTGTCGATCACACCTGAGACGGTGGCAACCTTGCCGGGAAGGGGGTAGATGCTGCCGTCGGAGAGCTTGAGCTGAACTTCGGGCATTGCGGCTATGCGCTCCTGCAGCGTGGCTGCCCCGTTGTCGGTCATGTCGAGAAGATCACGCTCGGTGAGCGAGAAGTAGGCGTAGACCTCGCCGTTGTCGCTGACAGTGGTGAGGGCGGGCACCATCGAGGGGGATGCAAGCGAGCCCTCGCGGTTGGGTATCATGCCCACAACGCCATCGCTGGGAGCGGTCACGACGGTGTAGCTGAGGTTTTTCTGCGCGTTGGTGAGAGCAGCCTGAGCCTGAGCAAGCGATGCCTTGGCTGTGGCAAGATCGTTCTTTGCAAGCTGGTTCTCATACTCGCTTATGATGTTCTTGTCGAAAAGAGCCTGCTTGTTCTGTGCGGTGAGAGTGGCGGTCTGAACCATTGTCTGCGCTGCATTCAATGCAGCCTGAGCCTGATCCACAGCAGCCTGAAACTGAACCTGATCGAGAGTGAACAGGGGCTGTCCCTTGCTTACGCGCTGTCCCTCGTCGACGTGCACTTTAGTAATGAATCCACTCACCTGCGGGCGTATCTCAATGTCAGTCTTACCCTTGATTGTAGCGGGGAAAGAGTGGTCGAGATCAGAAGAGCCGAGCGAAAGAGTCTGAACGGCGATCTGAGGAGCCTGTCCCTGCATGGCGGCACCCTGCTGGCCGCCGGAAGAGCATGAAGCAATCAAAGCGGAAAGAGTGACTGCTGATGCGCCTGCAATAAATAGCTGCTTAATCATCTTAATATAATTTTTCTAACTTTAGTTTCATTTTTACACGCATACGTCAAGGACGTATGCCGGTACCTATTTTTCATTCAATTTGCAAAATTAATCATTAACGGCGATTTAAGGAAGTGGAGACTTTTTGCAAATTCAATCCTTTTTTACAGTGTTTTGGTCAAAATTTCCTCAAAAGGGAGATTTACCTGTCATCCATAATGCAGTCAGACCTTTTTTCATTAAATTTGCCATATCTTATAAAAACTAACTGGATTTCTAAATCAACAGACACACCATCATGTCAATCGACAATATCATAGCCGCCGGAGTGTCGCGCGCGGTCAAGGAGCTCTACGGCATCGACACCGACGCCGCATCTATTGTACCTCAGGCAACAAGAAAGGAATTTGAAGGCAACCTCACGATCGTGGTTTTCCCGTGGGTGAAAGCTGCGCGTAAATCCCCCGAGGCAGTGGGCAAAGAAATCGGAGACTGGCTTGTCGACAACGAGCCGGCCGTTGACCGCTACAACGTGGTGAAAGGATTTCTGAATATCGTGATCGAGCCGACCTACTGGAACAGTGTGCTCAAGCATATCGCATCGGACGCCGATTTCGGCATTACAGCCGCCACCGACGAGAGCCCGCTCGTGATGGTTGAATATTCGTCGCCCAACACCAATAAGCCGCTGCACCTCGGACACGTGCGCAACAACCTGCTCGGGTTCAGCCTGTCGGAGATACTCAAAGCGTGCGGCAACCGCGTGGTGATGACCAATATCGTGAACGACCGCGGTATACACATCTGCAAGTCGATGCTGGCATGGCAGAAGTGGGGCGACGGCGTTACTCCAGAGAAGGCAGGGAAGAAGGGTGACCACCTCATCGGTGACTTCTATGTGCTCTTCGACCGCCACTACAAGCAGGAGCTTGAGGAGCTGATGGCTCAAGGCATGAGCAAGGAGGAGGCCGAAAAGGCTTCGCCCCTGATGGCCGAGGCACGCGAAATGCTCAGAAAATGGGAGGCAGGCGATCCGGAAGTGCGCGGCTGCTGGAAGATGATGAACGAGTGGGTTTATTCGGGCTTCGACGAGACCTACCGCCGCATGGGTGTGGGCTTCGACAAGATCTACTATGAGAGCGACACTTATCTTGAAGGAAAAGAGAAAGTGCTCGAAGGTCTTGAGAAGGGTATCATGTACAGGAAGGAGGATGGCTCGGTGTGGGCTGACCTGACTGCCGACGGACTTGACCACAAGCTTCTCCTGCGCAGTGACGGCACTTCGGTCTACATGACTCAGGACATAGGCACGGCCAAGCTGCGCTACCGCGACTATCCCATAGACAAGATGATCTATGTGGTGGGCAACGAACAGAACTATCACTTCCAAGTGCTCTCGCTTCTGCTCGACAAGCTCGGGTTCAAGTGGGGCAAGGATCTGGTGCACTTCTCATACGGCATGGTAGAACTCCCCGAGGGAAAGATGAAGAGCCGCGAGGGAACGGTGGTGGATGCCGATGACCTGATGGAGGAGATGGTTTCGACCGCACGCGAGGTATCGCAGCAACTCGGCAAGCTCGATGGACTGAGCGAGAGCGAAATCGAGGAGATTGCCGAAACAGTGGGTCTGGGCGCGCTCAAATATTTCCTACTGAAAGTAGACCCGCGCAAGAATATCACTTTTGACCCGAAGGAAACTATTGATTTCAACGGCAATACAGGTCCATTCATCCAGTACACCTACGCCCGCATCCGCTCGGTGCTCCGCAAGGCTGAGGAACAGGGACTTGCCATCACCGACTACACTGCAGTTGTTCCCGACGAGAAGGAAATCGCACTGATACAGTGGCTAAACGACTTCGCCGGAGTCGTGGCAGAGGCCGGACGCAACTTCTCGCCCGCACTGATAGCCAACTATGTGTATGAGCTCGTTAAGCTCTACAACCAGTTCTATCACGACCACTCGATACTGAAAGAGGAGGATGCCGCAGTGAGATCGCTACGTCTGGAACTGTCGGCTGTGACAGCCCGCACTGTGAAAAAGGGTATGTCGCTTCTCGGCATAAAGGTGCCGGAACGCATGTGAGCAATCGGGCACGATTTTTGTTATATACTTAGTGCGGGGATGCTCTAACGTGCGCCCCGCAATGATTAACAGATATCAAATTATTGAAAATAAACCCATTTGATTTTTCATAATGAACAACTACTACAATCTCCCTCCCACGCCTCCGAGCTACGCTGAGTCGCTTGACCAGCGCGTAAGCCAAGTGATGAAGCGCGTGTATGTGAAAATGTTTCTCGGGCTGCTGCTCACTGCGGCAGTAGCATGGATCGTAGCCGCCGTAGCTCCTGAGTTCCAGATGACTCTGATACAGAACCGCTGGATATACTGGGGTCTGTTTATTGTGGAGATCCTGCTCGTACTCGGCATTTCAGGTGGAGTCAACCGACTGAATCCCAGCGTAGCCACAGGATTGTTTTACCTCTTTGCAATAGTCAACGGCCTGTCGCTTTCACTGATATTCGTAGCCTACAGTCTGCCGTCGATATTCAAGACATTCCTTATCACTGCCGGAACTTTCGGTGCAATGAGTGTCTACGGCTATTTCACTGAAAAAGATCTGACAAAGATCGGCTCGTTCCTCTACATGGCACTGTGGGGAATGATCATCTGCATCGTGGTCAACATCTTCTGGGCCAACTCGACACTCGACTGGATCATCTCGATCGCCGGTGTGCTCATCTTCATCGGCCTGACCGCATGGGACACTCAGAAGATCAAGACTATCGCCGCTCACAGCAATGGCTTCAACCCCTCGGCTCTCGCCACGATCGGTGCGCTGACTCTCTATCTCGACTTCATCAACCTGTTCCTCTACCTGTTGCGCTTCTTCGGTTCAAGCCGCGACTAAATGGGATTTCCAAAAAAATATAAACAGGATTACAAACAGATTGCCCGCCTCGGCCTACCGATACTGGTAGGACAGGTGGGCATGATTGTCGTAGGGTTTGCCGACAACATCATGGTGGGCCGATATTCGACCCAAGCACTTGCATCGGCATCGTTTGTCAACGGCGTGTTCAACACGGCAATTTTTGCCTGCATAGGTTTCTCCTACGGCCTGACACCACTTGTGGGTGCTTTTTTCTCACAAAAACGTTACCGAGAAATCGGCGGACTGGTGCGCAGCGGACTGATAGTGAACATCCTGTTCGCACTGCTGGTATCAATGCTGATGGGAGTGCTATATCTCAATGTCGACCGTCTTGACCAACCGGAGGAGCTGCTGCCTATAATACGACCTTATTTCCGCCTGTATCTCGCAGGCATACTGCCCCTTTCGATCTTTCAGGTGTTCGCGCAATGGTCGTGGGGAATAAAAAACACATCTATGCCGATGTGGATAATCCTCGGTTCCAACGTGCTTAACATCATAGGGAACTGGCTGCTTATCTACGGACACTGCGGACTACCGGAACTCGGACTTCAAGGAGCCGGAATAAGCACTCTCACGGTGCGATGGTTAAGTGCAATCGTCATTGCCGGAATATTTTTCATGCGGCGGCGCAACCGCAATTACAGCGACGGATTCAAGGAGACCAGACTGACATGGGAGAGGATCAAGCGCATAAACGTGACATCGTGGCCGGTATCGTTACAGTCAACCATGGAATCAGCCTCGTTCAGCGTGGTCGCCCTCATGGCCGGATGGCTCGGTGCACTCGAACTGGCCTCATTCCAAATTCTTATCGTCCTGAGTACGCTTGGGTTCTGCATCTATTACAGTATCGGATCGGCAATAGCCGTGCTCGTGTCAAATGAAACTGGGCTCGGGAATCGCGCAGGCACGCGCCGTGTGGCTTTCGCTGGTTATCACATCATGTTGCTGCTTGTGGTAATGGCATCGCTGCTAATCTTCTCACTCAACCGACATCTAATAGAGGCTTTCACAGAGGATGAGGCTGTGATAACACTCACTTCCACACTGATCTTTCCGCTTCTGCTCTATCAGGTTGGCGACGCCACACAGATTACGTTTGCCAACGCTCTGCGCGGCACCTCCAACGTAATGCCAATGCTTTGGATCGCATTTGTAAGCTATGTCGTCATAGGTATACCGGCTTCATATATGCTTGGGTTCACGACCGGCATGGGGCTTTACGGGCTAATCCTCAGTTTCTCTGTATCGCTTTTTGTTGCCGCGGGACTATTTCTCTACTTTTTCCTACGCACAACAAGGAAGAGAACTGCACATAACGAACACTGAAAACACCACGCACGTTATAGATTTACAGATCAACGCTTCACACCATGAAAGAAAGAGAAATCACTATACGCCTCACAGAGCGCAACCACGACGAACTTGACAGCAAGGATGCCGAACTCACTGCTGCCGCACGCAAAGCTATCGACGGGTCTTATGCCCCATACAGCCATTTTCATGTGGGAGCTGCAATACGGCTTGATGACGGCACAATCGTGACTGGGGCCAATCAGGAAAACGCGGCTTTTCCGTCGGGCACATGCGCTGAACGATCGGCAGCTTTCTATGCCGGTGCGAAGTATCCCGGGCGCAAATTTGAAGCGATAGCTATTGCTGCCAAAGATGGTGAAGCAAAAGAACTGACGGATTATCATATCAGCCCATGCGCGGCCTGCCGCCAAGCATTGCTTGAGTATGAGAAACTTGCCGGTAAAGGAATCAGAGTGCTCATGGAGTCACGCGATAGCGTCCTTGAGGCCGGGTCGGTAAAGGATCTTGTGCCGCTCGCCTTTACCGGGTTCTGAAGGGCAAAAAAAAGAGTACGCGGAGTACTCTGAGAACTCATAATACAGCTCTTTCCCCTAAGAATCTGATATCTACAGTTAAAAGGCGACTTCTCTTTGTTGATGAGACATAAATGTCAAAAGAGCAAATAGCAGCATCATGGAGTTATCTGCCGTTATGAGTCTTTTCCGCTTTTCTGTCTCTACGAACAAAATACAAGCCACCAATATTGGCGATTGCTATTACCAAACAAAACATTATAATTGCTCCCATAATAGTCAGTCTTTATTCTGTTCAGAGCCAAAACAAGCACAACAAATAATTAGTTGTGCTTGCATAAGAGGGTGCTCCGAGCGGGACTCGAACCCGCACAACCGCAATGGTCAAGGGATTTTAAGTCCCTCGTGTCTACCATTCCACCATCGGAGCAGAAGCAGCCTTAAGCATGGCTTCGGCTACAAAGATAATTGTTTTTTCATGAAAACGAAAGATCATTTGGCAACTGATGTCGATGTGTCGTCGCCTGTCGGCTCTTCTTCATCATCATCTTCATCGGGTGCCGCCGCCGGAACAAGCAGTGCCGAGCCTTCCCAAAGAATGTAGATGGGGAGGAAGACCATCATGAGGGTGAAAGGATCGCCGGTCGGAGTGATTATAGCGGCAGCAATCATCAACACCACTATGGCATGACGACGGAACTTGCTGAAGAAGTCACGCGTGAGCAGCCCCATGCGTCCAAGCAGCCATGCAAGCAACGGCAACTCAAATACAACTCCCATGAGCAGAATGATCATAAGGAAGTTGTCCATGTAGGAGGAGATGGAGACGGTATTGGGGATGGAATCACTAAGCTGATAGCCGGCAAGGAAGCGGAGCGTGAGAGGGAAAACAAGGAAATATCCTACAGCTACCCCGGCATAGAACATGATGTTGCCGAATGCAAAAGCTTTCACGGCCCCACGTCGCTCGTTAGGCAACAGCCCCGGACGCACGAATGTCCAGAAGAGGTAGATTATGATGGGGAATGTGAGGACAACAGCAAGCCAGCACGATAGTGACATGTGGATGAAGAACTGCGACGCAAGCTCAATGTTGACCAGAGTCACATGGAAATCATCGCCTCCAAATGACGGCAGCCATGCGGAATCTCCCTGTCCGCTCATGAAGGAGAGGAGATTGTAAAGCGGAAAATCAGGACGGCAAGGTGCAAGAATGACACTGTCCATGATCTGCCGCATGTAGATAAACAACAGGACGGCAGCGACAATGATTACACCGCCGATCTTGAACAGAACACCTCGCAAAGCTTCAAGGTGATCCCAGAATCCCATTTCCGTATTATTGCCAGTCGCCATGTTCTGCCAAATGGATATAACACAATCACGCACACGCGCCAGCCGCAGCCATACACTGCAAACAGACGGTGGCATGAATGTGCCGCCGGCAAAGACCGAAGCCCTTAACCAAGCGGATTATGAATTAAGCTATGAATCGGAGAGACTATGCTGTAATTACTTGGTTGTCTTGGTATCCTCTTTCTCGATATCCTTAACGTCTTCCTCGATGTCGGCGAGTCCTTTCTTGAACGAGCGCACACCTTTGCCAATTCCGTGCATGAGCTCAGGAATCTTCTTGCCACCGAAGAGGAGCAGAATAATAACCAGAATAATAAGGAACTGCGGACCGCCAATGCGGTTGATAAAAAGTGATATGAAAAGATCTAAATTCATCATCGTTATGTGAGTGGTTGGTTTATGTTGTATGCAAAAGTAACATTCTGCCGCGAGAAAACGAAACAAAATATCACTCAGAGCCAAATTATAACTTTTATTGGGGATATTTTACCAAAACGTTAAACCGAGGGGGCTCAAACGCCTTTATATGTCGGAACTTTTGAGTAATTTTACATGACCAATCAATTTACATAGAATCATCCAGTCACTTTTTCTCTCCCAACCCCACACTTACGCATGTCCACAAGTCTGACACGAGCAATATTATCTTTTCTCATCGCTGTAATCACCATATCGGGAACCGATGCAAAGACAACAAAACGCCGCGCTCCCAAGGCTGGCGCTTTGGAAACGGCACTTACCGAGGCCTTCCGCAACTGGGTTCCTCCCTACACAAAGGTCGCCGGGATAAGCGTGAAATCAGCCCAAGTAAACCCATCGGCTAAAACCGTCACGCTTGTGTGCAACGACCGTGCGGGTTATCTGCCGTACACAGAGGAGGATCTCGAATCACTTTATGCCGCTCTTGCCGAGGCTCTGCCTGAATCACAACGTGATTACGAAATAAAAATACGTGTCGTAAATACTCCTATCGAACGCCTGCTCCGCGGTGCACCCAAGAACAATCCGGGACCAAGCGAGACAAGGCCGTTTGTGCGCCGTCTTGACGAGAGCAACTATGACAAGGGCATGGCGGGCGCAAACATCGCATTGTGGCCGAGTCACGGCCGCTACTTCGAGAAGCGCACCGACCGCTGGCAATGGCAGCGCGGAAAGATCATGCAGACGGTGGAGGATATTTACACACCGGGCTACGTATATCCCTTCCTTATCCCGATGCTTGAGAACGCAGGGGCATACGTGCTGTGCCCGCGTGAACGTGACACGTCGAGCGTGGAGATCATTGTTGACCGCGACGGAGGTTGCGCATACAGTGAAGGCTACAGCGAAAACGAAGGAAAATACAAATGGCAGGACGGCACGGGAGCGGGATTCGGACAACCGAAGCCGGTGCTGCGCGACGGGGAGAATCCTTTTAGAGCCGGGGGGTACCGATCAGTGACGACGGTAGACCGCCGCAATGAATCATCGGCGGTCGAGTATTCAGCAGATATACCCGAGCGCGGAACATACGCAGTGTATGTGAGCTACGGCAAAGCTGAGCGCCCGGCACATGAAGCCCCGTACACGGTGCATGACATGGGTGGCGACCGCCACTTCACTGTGAATCAAGCTATGGGTGCAGGAACATGGATATATTTAGGTGATTTTGAGTTTGACAAGGGTAAACAAAAAATCGTCACACTCACCAATATATGCCCCGGCGCTAACGCGACTCTCACAGCAGACGCGGTGAAGATAGGGGGAGGCATGGGCAACATCGAACGAAGCACCGGTAAAGCACGCGGAAACGAGCCAACGACAAGCGGTTATCCGCGTTTCTGCGAGGGGGCACGCTATTTCATGCAATGGTCGGGTATTCCTGACTCGATCTACTCGGTGTCGGATCACACCTCGGACTACGCGGATGACTACAAGGGGCGCGGGCCGTGGGTGAACTACCTGAGCGGCGGCTCATCGATGAATCCGGGCTGGAAGGGACTGGGCATTCCAATTGATTTCTCAATGGGATGGCACACGGATGCCGGTCTGACCTACGACGACAGCACAATAGGTACACTGGCTATATACAGCACCGACGGAGGGAAGTCGGGCGGTGGAGGGCGGTCACGTCTTGCGGGGCGCGATCTCGCCGACTACGTGGTAACTATGATTGTCAATGACATCCGCGCCACAACCGACTCGACATGGACACGACGGTCAATGTTTGACAAGAACTATGCAGAAGCGCGCACAAGCCGTGTGCCGGCTTTTCTGCTCGAGCTTCTCAGCCACCAGAATTTCCCTGACATGCGTCTCGGTCTCGACCCGTCGTTCAGGTTCACAGTCGCCCGCGCCGTCTACAAGGGTATGCTGTGGTATCTTGCCGAACGCGACAACCGCGCCTATATGATACAACCGCTTCCCGTGAGCCACTTTGCAATCGGTCATGACAAGGAGAACAAGGGCGCATATCTGCTGACGTGGCAACCGACCGAAGACCGACTTGAACCGACGGCAGAGCCGGAATGGTATGACGTGGAGATGCGCACAGGCAACGGCGCATTCAAGAAAGTAGCCCGAGTTGACACACCCCGCTATCTGTTCAGAGGCGCGCGCCCCGGAATGGTGTATTCTTTCAGAATCACGGCCGGAAACTCGGGAGGCAAAAGTTTTCCATCGGAAGTGCTCGCCGTGGGGACACCGAAGCAAACCAAAGGGAGCGAGGTGACAATTGTAAACGGGTTCACCCGCGTGAGTGGCCCGGATTGGTTTGACACCGGCGAACAGGCGGGATTCAACGATGAGAAGGATCATGGCGTGCCCTACATGAAGGATATAAGTTTCAGCGGCAGCCAATATGATTTCGACCGTCTTTCAAATTGGGTGAACGATGATAACGGCGGTTTCGGAGCGTCGGCCGACAACTACGAGACAACCGTGATCGCAGGTAACACACAGGATTATGTGGCTACGCACGGCGCGGCAATCCTCGCGGCCGGTTATCCATTTGTGTCGGAGAGTCTCGAGGCATTCACGAGCCCGCTCCGCGACCACCGCGACGGGGGGATCGTAGACCTCATCCTCGGAAAACAGAAAACTATCGAAATCATCCCCGGGAAAAGAAAATACGGGACATTCCCGACTGAGCTACAGGAGGCACTGCGACGCCACACAGCTGCGGGCGGGAGCGTGATAGCCAGCGGCAGCTACATCGTGGGTGACATGTGGGATAACGCTCATAATGAAGTTATCTCGGCTGAATCGGGCAAAAAATTCGCCAACGAGGTGCTGGGTGTGACATGGGATCAGGCAGGGCGACAGACTACCGGAAAGGCTCAGACAGCCAAGAACAAACTGCTGAAAGACGGGCCGGTGAACGTGACATTTGCAACGGAAATAAACCCTGACTTCTATGCGGTTGAGAATGTGGATGCTCTTTCGCCCGCCAATGCATCGAAAGCCACGGTGCTAATGACGTATCCTGAAACCGGTAAGAATGCCGGCATTGTGCATCAAGGCAAAGGATACCGCGCAGTGACACTGGGATTTCCATTTGAAACAATACAGGACGCAAAAGCCCGTCAGGAGCTGATGGAACTGATACTTAAGAGTCTCGACTGATGAACACGATTTTTCTTCCTTCCAGCCAATGCACTTCAGAGACAGACGGATATCTGAAGGATAAAGGATTGCGCGTGGTTTATACCGACGGCAACATGCCGCTACAGTCAACGGCAATGATGAGAGCAATCGCCGCTGACTGCGGTGAAGGAGATTACACTTTTGTGTTTTTCAGTCACGACACCCTGATACCGGGTGCTGACTGCTTCAAGCGCATGGCCGACATAGGGAACGCAACAGGAGCGTGTATGCTCTATTCTGACTACCGACGCCGTGACGCAAAGGGCAACATCACGATGTGTCCAGTCATAGATTATCAGGAAGGCTCTCTGCGTGACGACTTTGAGTTCGGACCGCTTGTGACATTCAGAACCGCTGCACTGAAAGAGGTTGCGTCAGAGATGACGGAGGAGTACAATGCCGCGGGATTCTACGACCTGCGGTTACGATTGAGCCGCAAAGGTGAGATTGTACACATCAACGAGCCGCTATACACGGTCAGCGAGCCTGATGGCGACACATCGCACCATGAGGCACAGTTTGCATACGTGGATCCACGCAACCGGGCTTCGCAGATAGAGATGGAGAGAGCTTGCACCGCTCACCTCAAAGCCATAGGCGCGTGGCTCGCCCCTGATTTCAAGAAGCCTGATTTCAACCAAAGTGATTTCAAGTGTGAGGCTTCGGTAATCATACCTGTGAGAAACCGATGCCGCACTATAGCCGACGCACTCAACAGCGCACTGACGCAAAAAACGGATTTCCCCTACAATGTGATAGTGATAGACAATCACAGCACCGACGGGACTACGGAAATAATCGACGGGATGGCAGCAATCCACCCGAACCTGATCCACATAATACCTGACCGTGATGACTTAGGGATAGGGGGATGCTGGAACACTGGAGTGCGACACCCGGAGTGCGGGCGGTTTGCCTGTCAGCTTGACAGCGATGATGTGTACAGCGACAACACAGTGTTGCAGCACATAGTGGATGAATTCAGACGTCAGGGTGTGGCGATGATAGTGGGAAGTTACCGACTGACGGATTTCGACGGGCGGGAACTGCCGCCGGGAGTGATAGACCATCGTGAGTGGACTCCCGACAACGGACGCAACAACGCGCTGCGCATCAACGGACTGGGCGCACCTCGATGCTTCCACACACCGATTTTGCGGGAAACAGGACTTCCAAACACAAGCTATGGAGAGGATTACGCTGCCGGTCTGCGCATATCACGCGAGTATCAGATAGGACGCATCTACGATGTGCTCTACAACTGCCGCCGCTGGGAGGGGAACAGCGATGCCGCTCCAAGCCGGGAGAAGATGAATGCCAACAATCTCTACAAGGACAGAATACGCACTTGGGAATTGCAGGCACGCCGCCGCATAAACGCAGAGAAAAAATGAACCTGAAGGAATCGATAGAGGCACTGCATGAGCAGCAGATTGCCGCAGTGAAGGTGATGCGCGACAATTTCGCGGCTCTGCAAGGAGTGGAGTCACGTGATTTCAACTTCGAGCCGATGAACGTGCGGGCGGTCTACAATCCGGCACGCGCCGTGAGCTCGGCAGCAAAAGTCGACAAAGCGACAATAGAGGCACGCCCATGTTTTCTTTGCACCGCCAACCGCCCGGAAGGGCAGCAAAGTGTAAATTGCCTGAATGACAGGTATGAGGTTCTGGTCAATCCATACCCGATTTTCAAGCGTCATTTTGTAATCGCAAGCAAAGAGCATGAACCTCAGGCGATAGAGGGGCGTGTGGGCGATATGTGGGAACTCGCGCGGGAACTTGAGGGATATACGGTGTTTTACAACGGCCCCCGATGCGGCGCATCGGCACCTGACCATCTGCACTTCCAAGCGGTGCCTACGACCGAACTGCCGCTTTGGGAAGCTCTGCGAAAAACCGCACTGCAACCGATGACAGCAGAGAGCGATGCGGTGATGTCGAAAGCCGTGGGTCTACCGATTGACGTGATGGTAATCGACGCCGTGACCGCGGACGGTGCTGACCGGCTCATGGAGGCACTTCTCCCCTTTCTGCCGATAAGCGACAACGAGGAGTGGGAGCCGAGATTCAACCTGCTGGCCACCTCAATGAAGTCGATGGTAAGAATGGCAGTGGTGCCACGTCCGTGTCACCGCCCGACGTTCTACACCGGCGACCCCACTGACGAGAGTGGAATGACGGTCAGTCCGGCATCGGTGGACGTGGCAGGAGTGCTTGTTATGCCCCGCCGCATTGATTTCGACCGACTTGACGAAAAGACAATACGCACAATCTTTAACGAGACATGCCGGGTATCATGCTGACAAAAGAGCCTGAGGTGAGAGTGGGTATAATGACCGCTCCGGAAATCAACGTGAGGTTTCTCGGAGGTAGTCCGGCCGAGTTCGAGCTGTCGGGGGTGACTATCGGGAAACAATTTCACTGGGAGCGGCAGCAACGGCAGCGATTCCGCGGGGAGCTGGAGATAATGCGTCACGCCGACGGAAATCTGACTGCGATAAACCGCATCGGGGTCGAAGAATATCTGCGAAGCGTGATCGGATCAGAGATGAACAGGCAATCGCCCCCGGAACTGATGAAAGCCCATGCAGTGATCTCGCGAAGCTGGCTACTCGCACAGATACGCCGGGACATGCGTCATGACGGCTCACCGGCTAACGAGGCCGAAGGGAGAAGGAAGGAAACGGATGTAACGATAGACTGGCAGGACAGGGAGGATCACACGGACTTCGACGTGTGTGCCGACGATCACTGCCAGCGCTATCAGGGAACGGGAGACGGGAAGGTCGAGCCGATAGTGGATGAAGCGATAGCGCTGACACGTGGCGAAGTGCTGACATACGAGGGGAAGATATGCGACACACGTTTCTCGAAGTGCTGCGGAGGAATGACAGAGGATTTCGCCGTGTGCTGGGAACCACGCCACCACGACTATCTGCGCCCCGTGGCCGACCCCTACTGCGGGGAAGCAACTCCGGAGATGCTTGAACAGACGCTGAACGGATATGACCGCGAGGATTGCGAGACTTACCGCTGGTGCACCGACTATGAACCGGGAGAGCTTGAAGAGCTGCTCAGAGAACGGTCGGGGATCGACTTCGGAGAGGTGAAAGAACTTAAGCCGTTGAAACGGGGTGTGTCGGGAAGAATCTATCTGCTTGAGATCATCGGCACAAAGGGAAGGCACACCGTGGGAAAGGAACTGACCATAAGGCGATGGTTGAGCCGCACGCACCTTAAGAGCTCGGCTTTTGAGGCCACGCGGCGCACCGACGGCGGCTGGCACTTCGAGGGGAAAGGATGGGGGCACGGTGTGGGCCTCTGCCAGATAGGTGCCGCAGTGATGGCGTGCAAAAGACACTCCTACAAAGAGATACTGAACCACTATTATCCGGAAGCGAAAATAGATAAACTTTACTGAAATGACTGACACCAACAAACAACTGTCGCGACGCAACCCATGGTGGTGGATCCCGACCCTATATTTTGTCGAGGCACTCCCCTACGCCGCCGTGATGACCGTGTCGGTTATCATGTATAAGAATTTAGGTCTGAGCAACACCGACATAGCACTATACACGGGGTGGCTTTATCTGCCGTGGGTGATAAAACCGTTCTGGAGTCCCGCAGTGGATATCGTGAGGAGCAAACGGTGGTGGGTGCTCGCCATGCAATGGGGTATGGCGGCAGGTATAGCGCTGCTTACACTCGCGCTGCCTGCCCCGGCATTTGTGAGGCTTACCTTGGGGGCGTTCTGGCTTGTGGCATTCATGTCGGCCACACATGACATTGCCGCCGATGGTTTCTATATGCTCGGATTGAGCGAGCATGATCAGGTGATGTATGTGGGGATACGCTCCACGTTCTACCGCATCGGTTCGCTCGCCGGACAGGGTGTGCTGGTGATGCTTGCGGGAACGATCGAGGATCACGGCGGAAGCGCTCAGACGGCATGGATGATAACGTTCGGTGTGCTGTCGGCTTTCTTCTGCCTGACGGCTCTCTACCACACTGTGGTGCTTCCGCGCCCTAAAGCTGACGCCGACCGTCGCGCCGGGAGCTTCGGGGCTCTGACGCGCGAATTCATGGGAACGTTTGTGTCGTTTTTCAAAAAGCCGCAGATAGGGACAGCAATAGCTTTCATGCTTCTCTACCGATTGCCAGAGGCGCAACTGGTGAAACTGATAAGCCCGTTTCTACTTGACAGCCCGGAGGCGGGAGGTCTGGGGCTGTCGGTGAGTCAGGTGGGGGTTGTCTACGGCACGATCGGTGTGAGCGGGCTCGTGATAGGGGGTATTCTCGGCGGTCTGGCAGCTGCGCGCGGCGGACTGAAGAAATGGCTTCAGCCGATGGTGTGGATGATGTCGCTGACATGCGTGACGTTTCTCTATCTGAGTTACGCCGATGCGCCGTCGCTGCTGACGGTGAACGTGTGTGTGTTCATCGAGCAATTTGGCTATGGATTCGGCTTCACTGCCTATATGCTCTATCTGATCTATTTCAGCGAAGGGCCGTTGCAGACGTCGCACTACGCGATATGCACCGGCTTCATGGCTCTGAGCATGATGCTCCCCGGCATGGCTGCCGGATGGATTCAGGAGCAACTCGGATACCAGAATTTCTTTATCTGGGTGATGGTGTGCTGCACTGCCACAGTAGCCGTGAGCCGTTTCATAAAAGTTGACGCCGATTTCGGCAAAAAGAATAGTTCCAAATGATGAGAAAGTATCTGGCTATCATAATGCTCGCGGTGTGGACGACGTGTGCCGCCCAAGTCACTCCCGGAGTAGAAATGCTTGTGAAGCAGGGCTTTGAGCCGCTTAAGGGGAAGCGTGTAGGGCTTATTACCAATCCGACAGGGGTTGACCGGAATCTGAAATCGACTATCGACATACTGCACGAAGCCCCGGAAGTGGAGCTTACGGCACTTTTCGCTCCTGAACATGGTGTGAGGGGTGACCAGTATGCCGGACTGAAGGTGAGCGACGGGCGTGACAGCGCGACAGGGGTGAAAATCCACTCGCTCTACGGCGCAAGCCGGAAACCCACGGCCGCCATGCTTGACGATATCGACGTGATGGTCTATGATATTCAGGACAACGGCTGCCGCTCCTACACGTTTATCTCGACGCTGGGGCTGTGCATGGATGCCTGCGCGAAAGCGGGCAAGGAGTTTGTGGTGCTTGACCGCCCGAACCCTGTCGGTGACAAAATCGAGGGACTGATAACGGAAGATGACTGCAAATCGTTTGTTTCTCAGTTTCCGATACCCTATCTTTACGGTCTGACTCCGGGAGAGCTCGCCATGTACCTCAACGGCGAGGGACTTCTTGAGTCGGGAAAGCAGGTTGATCTCACCGTGGTGAAGATGGACGGATGGAAGCGCAACATGGACTACCGTGACACGGGGCTGCCGTGGGTACTCCCCTCTCCCCACATCCCCACTGCCGAGACGTCGCTCTATTACCCTGCAAGCGGCATATTGGGTGAGCTCGAATATATGTCGATCGGCGTGGGCTACACGCTGCCGTTCAAGCTATTTGCCGCTCCGTGGATTGATGATGCCCCGGGACTTGCCGACCGGCTCAACGCATTGGATCTGCCCGGAGTGAAGTTCCGGCCGATCCACTATACACCGTTCTACTCCATGGGTCAGGGGAAAGCTGCGGCGGGTGTTGAGTGCTACATCACCGACCGCGAAGCCGCGACGCTGACATTGATACAATTCTATGTGGCTCAAGAGGTTGCTAAGATGTATCCGGCACACAAGATGCTTGAAGGCCGCGCGGCGACACGGCTGAATATGTTTGACAAGGTGGTGGGGAGCAAGAAGATACGCGCTCTGTTCGGCAAACGCCACCGCGTGGAGGATATCGAAGATTTATGGATGGGTGAAACCGAGGCCTTCAGAACCCGAAGCACCCCCTACAAAATATACTAATTGGTACAAGACATGATACTTATAGCTGACAGCGGCAACACCAAGACAGACTGGTGCTGCATAGACGGCCTCGAAGCCGTGAACAGCTTTTCGACCACAGGCCTCAACGCACTGACGGTGCCTGAGGATGAAGTGCTCACTCTCTTTGAGTCGGAAGTGGCTGAGGAAACCGAAGGAATGGAAATCGACCGCATCTATTTCTATGGCGCGGGATGTATCGACGAACCGGTGAAACGTAAAGTCGAAGAGGCACTTATCAAGGTGTTCCCGAAAGCTAACGTAACGGTCGAGAGTGATCTGCTCGGTGCCGCGCGTTCGCTCTGCGGCGACAAGCCGGGTATAGCGTGCATCATGGGCACGGGCTCAAACAGCTGCCTCTATGACGGCAATGAGATCGTTGACAACGTGCCTTCGCTCGGCTATATCCTCGGCGACGAGGGTAGCGGCGCAGTGCTCGGCCGTATGCTTATCTCGGATGTGCTGAAGGGTGTGCTTCCCGAGAGCCTTATGCAGAAATTTCAAGAGCGTTACAACCTCGATGCCGTCACGGTGGTGCACCGTGTCTACAACGAGCCTAACGCAAGCCGCTTCCTTGCTTCGGTGACTCCGTTTCTACTCGAGAATATCGAGGAACCGGCTATCCACCGCCTCGTGCTCAACTCGTTCAAGTCGTTCTTCACACGCAACATACTCCGCTACGCCAACTACAAGAACATGAATATCAACGTGACGGGATCGATCGGCTGGTATTTCAAGGATGTGCTGCGCGAGGCTGCGGACGCAATGGATTGCTCGCTGGGCGCAATCAGCCGCTCACCGATGGAGAGCCTCGTGGATTACCACCTGAGGAAAGGGTGAGGAGGGAGACACGAGGACTCGGAGATCTCGGAGAACTCGCCCATTATACACCCGGTTAACGGGCTTGATGACTAAAAAGAGAGTCCCGGTTGCAGGAAGGCAATCGGGACGTTTTTTTTTGCGAAAAAAGAGGAGGGGGTGAGGGTCAGCGGGTGATGGCGATGGCTACGCGGTTGCGCTGAGGGGTGTCGAAGGGCTGGATGGTGTCGCCTTTGGCATCGACAATGATGCGCGAGTCCTGAATGCCGGCGGCTTTCAAGGCATCGGCCACACGCTGAGCACGCGCCGTGGAGAGCTTCATGTTGTAGGCGGGATAACCCGTGGCTTTGTCGGCATAGCCGGTAACCGTCACGGTCGTTCCGGGATTTTCTTTCAGGTAGTTGACAAGGGCGTCGACCTTGGGCTGCTCGGCCTGCGAAATAACCGAGGAGTTGATGCGGAAGAATATATCCTGCGTCATCGGATCGGGCGTTGCTGCCACAACAGGAGCCGGGGCCGGAGCAGGCTGCGGTGCTGGAGCAGGCGCAGGGGTGGATGCGACTGTCTCAACAACTTCCTCGGTGCGCGTCTCGGTGATGCGTGCACGGCCACCGAAGGTGTATTTCACGCCGACAAGGGCATTGTACTGCCAATCGGCGGCACTGCCTCTGCGGGAGTTGAAACGGTCAGGGAGAATGTTGGCGTTGACTTCGAGGTTGATGGCTACGGAGTTGCTGACATTCAGGTCAAGGCCAAGTCCGACGCGTCCGGCCGGGAATAGGCGCTTGCCCGTCCAGAGTTTTTCAAACCGGAATCCCTCGGCGTAAAGGTCGGCAGCCCCGCGGTTATGGAAGCCGCAGGCAAGCCCGATGCCGGCAAAGCCGTAGAGGTCGACAACCCTGTCGGGGTTCCAACCGCACAGCAAGGAGGTGAAGGAGAGCATGGCATCAACGTTGCCCTGCAAATAATCGAACTTGTAGTAGCGAAGTGGCGCTACCCATCCGCCACGTGCCTGCCAGCCTGATAGTCCGGCCCGCAAGCCGAATGAGGGGGTGAAGCGATAACCGAGGTTCAGGGCGGCTGCCGGGGAAACGAGATGGCGGGCACTGACTTCGCCCACGGTAAGTCCCGCACCGACCTGAGGCTGGAGGAACAGAGAGGGGCGGAATGTAACCGTGCGCTCGACAGAGACGCTGCGCGACACGGAGGTCTGCGCGGCTACAGTGGCCGGAAACACGAGAGCGAGGGAGAGGAGTGAGGGGATGAGGGTTTTAATTTTCATAGTTCAATGGATTTCGGGCTAAAGTTAGAGAAATCCGTTATCACAGCCGAGGACAGTGTGTTGCGGGAATGACACGCAATTAGTAGTCTCTCGCTACACCTGATGGTCATTTAACACATGAATGGCTCTTGGCGGTGGTTAGTTTTGCATCCAAAAAATATCTACAGTCTATGAAAAACACAATGATGAAAATGAATCAGAAGGGACGTAGAATGGATATCGCGGCTGCGCTGCCGAGCACTGCGCACGGCATTGCGGGGAAAACGGAGATGGCTGAATGGCAGGGACCGGTGGCGTGTGTGAATCTGCGTCCGGGGCGCGAGTCGGGGCGGCTGGTGCCGGTGGAGGATCTCGAGGCGTTGGTGAACGTGGGGGCAGGGAGCGAACCGATGCTGTGCTGGCAGCATCCGGAACGCGGGGAGTGCGTGCTGCTACGCGCGGGCAACTCGCTGAAAGTGGTCACAGGCACCGGCATGGGGATAGATGCTGCGGAATGCCACGATGTGGCGGTGATGCCCTCGGCTCCACTCTGCGCGATAGCGGAAGGTGACGGGAAGCGCGTGGCAGTGATGACGGCGGAGAGGGCATACTACCTGACTGCGGATGACGGGAGTGGCGTGTGGTGCACGGATGAGGCACGTCCGGCGTTTCCGGCGGCGACTTTCACCGCGGCTTCCTACTCGACTCTTACCGCCGACGTGGGGGAAAAGGCACTGAAGGGTGCTTACGCCAGCACAAGCCGACGCCTTGACAAAACCGACCGGGCGGCTCTGCGTGATGACCTGACCGGGGCGATGGAGGAGATAGAATGCGTGGCGCGGGCTGCGGGAAGATGCACGGCTCCGCTGCTACTGCGCTACCGGCTGAAGGATGAAACGGGACAGACGCTTTTTCTGTCGCCGGTGGTGCTGACGGGAACTGACAAGGGGTATCAATGGAGCGGGGAACTGAGCACCGCAACAAGCACTACGGGCGGCAGCATGAAACGGGCGGGATTCACGGTGGAGGCGGAGTCGTTTGTGCCACGGCTGAGACTACCGGGAACGGTGGAGGAGAGCATGGCACGCATGGTAAAGATGCTCGAGGTGGAGGCCGTGGGGCCACTCGACGGGACAGATGCCGAGGGAATCGTGTGGAACAGGCTCGATGCGGTGAACAACCGGTTGCGATTCCATCTGCCGGGGATGGGAGCGACGATGGCAACGGATACCGCCCGCCTGAGGGGGATAGTGCTCGGGGCATTAGTGCGGTTTGAGGAGCTGAGCGAGAGAGTGGCGAGCGTGAGCGACCCGTTTTCAGCAACCAACAGAGGGCGTGAGATCGACATAGATGTGCCGGGAGGTGGCATGAGCGGCAAAGAGTGCCGGGCAAAGCTGCGCAAGGCTCTCGCCAAACCACCAAAAACGCGTGGAGTGCATGAGCAGCGGCTCGCCGGCGGCGGATGGAGGGCTGCGGCTTTCACCGCTGAAACGGCAACCAGCAACGGCGATACGACGCTATGGGGCAACGTGACGGCGCTTCCCTTCGAGGGGTGGGGCGCGGGACATTTCGCCACGGACAGCGCAACGGCAAAATCGTGGACCGGCACTGTATCGGTAGAACGTGCCGACGGCCGCTCAACGTGCAACACAGCCGATTACGATCACGCGCCAACCCATCTGTCGCCGCTGATAGTGTGGCCGGGAGAGAGCGGCGGGAGGCTGACGGTGAAGGTGAAAACATCGGCAGGGACGGCAACGGAAAGTTTCGACCTGACTCCGATAGCGGGAAGCGGTCTCTCGGTGTGGCTCTCCCCCACCATGCAGCCCACGGCACTCGACTACTCGGCGGACAACATTTTCAGCGTAGCGGCATCGACGGTGACGGGGATGAAAATGCCGGGAACGATCGTAGGGACGGCGGCATCGCGATGCCTTGAGCCTGAAGGGATGTCGACCGCCCCGGGAAGCAACATAGCCGGAATGACACCGGCAACAGCGCTGTCGTCGGCATGGGATTTCAGCCGCGACAGGTTCTACATCATGGGTGACGGAGGGATAAACCTGTGTGTGACCAATGCACGGCATGAGCCGGTGGCAGTGCAGCTGATCGACCGCCGGAAAGTTGAGGAAGGAAGACACATAGCAGCGGGAACAGCCGACAGAGGGGTGGCGGTGATAGCGGGAGGATGCGCGGTGAACGTGAAAGGGAGCAGGGCGACAGATTTCCCGGGCGCGATACCCGAAAATGCGTGCGGCATAGGATGGGACGGGGGTGACCTGTGGATATTGCTCACCGACGGGAGGGCGCAGGTGAGACCTGCCGAGGCACCTGACCGCTTCTATATGCGCGACACTCCGCCGGCGGGAGCTACGTTAAGTAGCGGCGACGGAAGGCTGCGCATGACCGGCATAGATGGGATGCTGCGCGACTCACGCTACAAGGCACAGAGCGACAAGGAGGTGGAATGGAGCTGCCGGGTGGAACTGCCGGACTACGTGCCGACGCCCACGCGAGGCGCGATAGGGTCAGTGCTTCGCATCACGGCGATAGGGCTGGCGATGGTTGCTTCGGCCGTGAGGGCGCGGTTGACCGCGACAACCGACGGAGGCTCGGCCTCGATAGCACTCGTGAGGCTGCTTCTGTCGGCCATGATAAGCGGCACGATGAAGGAGTCGCTGTTTCTGCCTGTGAGGGCGGGACGCCGCCACTGGTTCACGATAGGACTGAAAGGGAGCGTTTCGGCCGACATGAGGCTGAGTGGTGTGAGTTTGCACATGAAATAAGGAAGATAGAGTTTTGTTTCGCAGCTCCGCAGCTCAAATGTATATATGCACTTTTCACCGGGTTCGCTCTGCTCACCCGGTGCTGACAGTTGTAACGCCCGTTTCACGGGCTTGGGGGAAGAACTCGGAGTACTCGGAGAGCGCAGAGTGTGGGCGCATCCCACAATAACAAAAATAATGGAGAAGAAATGGATTTCAGGAAGATAACGCGCGAGGATGACCGAAGGCGCAAGCGGCTTGAGGTGGACTATGACCCGGTGAAAGGGATAGGGTGCTACGGGCGGCGGGTGAAAACGGACACGGGGGAGAAACGCGACGGGGTGTGCATGCTGCCGGCGAGTCTGCTCGAGGACAAGGCTTACAGGAGCGCACGAAGCCGCACGGCATACGTGAAAGCGCGCTGCCGGCATGATTTTGAATACTGGGCGGTGACATGCGCCCGCATCAAGGACAAGATTAGCGGCCGCGACATACCTTTCAGGCTCAACGCCCCGCAACGGAAACTGCTCGGGGTGATGGAACGGATGCGACAGGAGGGTAAGCCGGTGAGAGTGATTCTGCTCAAGGCGCGGCAGTGGGGCGGCTCGACGCTCGTGCAGATCTACATGGCATGGTGGCAGACGGTGCTTTACACCAACTGCCACTCGCTCATCTGCTCACAGGTGAAGGACACTTCGGCGACGATAAGGGGGATGTACACGAAACTGCTTGCGGGCTACCCCGAGGAATACTGGGAGGAGACGGATGCCGATGGTAAGCCGAAGAAAAAAGCCGGCACTGCGGCGAAGAAGAAAAATGCGCCACGATTCCGGTCGTGGGAAGGGGCACTCAACGTGAGGGAGATAGCGGGGCGCAACTGCCACGTGACGATCGGCTCGATCGAGAATCAGGAGGCTGTGCGCGGCGGCGACTATGCCATGGCTCATCTCTCGGAGGTGGCATTCTGGCGCGACACCACGCGACGCAGCCCCGACGACTTCATCCGCGCCATAGGCGGCATACACAATGGCGCGGGCACGCTGCTGGTGATGGAGAGTACGGCCAACGGCACGGGGAGTTTCTTTCACCGGGAGTGGCAACGCGCCGTGGCGGGCGAGAGCGACAAGGAGGCGGTGTTTGTGGCGTGGCACGAGATCGAGATATACCGCACGCGGGTGCCTGACCGCCGCGCGCTGTGGGAGAGTCTCGATGACTATGAGCGCGGCCTGTGGGCTCAGGGGCTTTCGCTCGACCAGATAAGCTGGTATCACCACAAGAGGCGCGAATATGCGACACACGCGCAGATGAAGGCGGAATTCCCCACGACGGCGATGGAGGCGTTCGTACACTCGGGATCGGGTGTTTTCGGGCAGGAGCTTGTGGAGCGTCTGCGCGAGAGCTGCGAGGAACCGATGGCCGTGGGTGAGATCACGGGGCGCGGACTGACCGGTGCTGCTGCCCTGAGAGGGGTGAAGTTTCTGCCTGACAGCCGCGGCGCCCTGAAGGTGTGGGAAATGCCGGCGGAGAACGCGGGAGAGTGCGCCGGGCAACGCTACGTGGTGGGAGTGGACATAGGTGGCGTGAGCGACGGCGCTGACTGGAGCGTGATAACGGTGATGGACTGTGGACTGACCGACGACTACATACCGCGCGTGGTGGCCTGCTGGCGCGGCCACATCGACCACGACCTGCTCGGGTGGAAGTGCGCGCAGATAGCGCGATGGTATGGCGACGCGCTGCTTGTGGTGGAGAGCAACACGCTCGAAAGCGAACGCACGGACGGCGACCCGTCGACCTATATCCTGAACCGAATAGGCGAACATTACCGCAACCTCTATCACCGCGCGGGAGTGGACGGCAAGCCGGGGCTACCGGGATTCCACATGAACCGCGCCACCAAGACGTGGGCGATAACGGAGCTTGTGGGGCGGGTGAGAGAGGGGACGTATGTGGAGCGCGACACGCTTGCGTGCAACGAGCTTCTCACCTACGAGCGTCTGCCCAACGGGACGATGGCGGCGCGGCAGGGATGCCACGATGATCTGCTGATGACGCGCGCCCTGATATTCGCTGCTCTCCCCTCGCGGCGCGTGACTCCCATCGGGCGCATCGGCGGGTATATCGCGGGGCTGTGAAGGGGGCGGAGCATTATTTGTTTCGCAGCTCCGCAGCTCAAACAAAATGCACGACTTACACCCGGTTCCCTTCGGTCACCGGGTGCTCGCACTTGTTTCGCCCGTTTCACGGGCTTGAACACAAAAGATTCATGATAGGCACGACGAAGCATAAGCAGTAACACATTTGTTTAGATATTAATCTTTTTATAATTTTGCAGCGTAGTGTTAAGCAACACCGCATTGAGGAGGAGAGACTCCCTTTTAAATATTTACTAATAGCGTTTGCTATTTGTTCCAATCAGAATGAAACGTCGGAAACTTCATTTGTAATAAACGGGAACAAGTTGTGAACGTCCATGCTACAACCATGGGCGAGACTTGCCGTTTATTCCACCATTTCCGACGGGTGCATTCTGGGCATGTTAAGCCCATGTTTTGCATCTGTTGGTAGTGGATTGAATGAACATTGGCATTCGCAAAAACTGAATGCCAATGAAAGTTAGCAAAATGGGCAGGGCTATTTCTATAGCTCTGCTTTGTGGGTTTTACCCCATTCCAAGCCTGAGTGCGCAGACAGAAACCAGCGTTACGGACTCAATTTTCGTCACACACGAAAGAGCCGTCAAACCCGTTTCTGATAGCCCGACATCGTTCAGACCAACCCAACTGATTCTTCCAGCATCACTTATCGCCGTAGGGACATTCGGGGTCTACAATGGTTTCTTCAGAAAGATGGATGTTTCAATAAAGGAGGGGATGGACAATCTACGTGGGAATCACTATTTTCACGCAGATGATTATGTTCAATACCTTCCTATTGCTGCCTATATCGGTCTGGATTATATCGGTGTAAGGGGCAAGCATACCTTAAAGGAACGCGTTGTGGTAGGTGCGACTGCATATATAGCAATGGCAGCATGCATAAACACATTGAAGTATACGATACGTGAGCAACGCCCTGATTCTTATACACGTAACTCGTTTCCATCGGGTCACACCGCAACAGCCTTTACTGGGGCTGAACTGGTGCGCGAGGAATATGGCACATGGGCGGGCGTGGGTGCCTACACGGTGGCAACCGGAGTGGCTTTTCTAAGGCTCTATAACGGACGTCATTGGTTTAATGACCTGCTCGCAGGAGCGGGCATCGGAATCTTGTCGGCAAGGGTAGGTTATTGGATGCTCCCGTTATACCGGAAGTGGTTTGGCTGGAGTAACGGGAACATGGAGTGCATGGCTTTAATGCCGAGCTACGGCAACCGGACACTGGCGATCAATGCCGTGTATGTTTTTTAGGGTTATGTGTGCGAAAGGAAACGATGTTTTATGATTCATTCCGCCGGAGGCGGATGTTAGTTAAAAGCCCCACATCGAGCGCGTCAGCGCGATGGTGTGGAGGTATTTTGGTTCATAACGGATAATGGCGTCGAAGACATCCTGAAAGGCATCCTGTCACAAGGTGTCTTTGCAGACACACAGACACAACACATC
>CAMWSY010000011.1 GCA_947176995.1 uncultured Porphyromonadaceae bacterium
CCTCCCTCTCCCCCGAACGTTATCATCCCCCCACCCCACAATGGAAAAAGAAGTGAAGAAACAAGAGATGCAGCGGGCAGCCGATAATATGCGTGTGCTCATCGCTGCCATGGTCGAACGTGCCAAATCGGGACATCCCGGTGGCTCAATGGGCGGCTCTGATTTCACCAACGTTCTATATTCCAACTATCTGGTTTATGATCCCGAAGATCCGACATGGATCGCCCGCGACCGTTTTTTCCTTGATCCCGGCCACATGTCGCCCATGCTCTACAGCGTGCTGGCACTGACGGGAAAATATACGCTCGATGAGCTAAAGGATTTCCGCCAGTGGGGAAGCCACACCCCGGGACATCCGGAACTCAATCCTGCACGCGGCGTCGAGAACTCGTCGGGGCCGCTCGGACAGGGTCATGTAATGGCGGTTGGTGCAGCCATAGGCGAGCGCATCATCGCCAACCGCTTCGGTGAGGAGTGGGCTCACAAGACCTACGCTTTCATCTCGGACGGCGGCATACAGGAGGAAATCTCGCAAGGTGCCGGACGCATAGCCGGAACACTGGGGCTTAACAACCTCATCATGTTCTACGACGCCAACGATGTGCAGCTCTCGACCCGCGTGGAGGAGGTGACATCGGAGGACACGGCTGCCAAATACCGCGCATGGAACTGGCATGTGATCGAGATAGACGGCAATGACCCTGTGCAGATAGCCCGCGCCATAGAGGAGGCCAATGCCCAGACGGAGAAGCCGACACTCATTATAGGCCACACCATCATGGCAAAGGGGGTGGTCAAGCCCGACGGGACAAGCCTCGAAGGGGCTGTGTCGACCCACGGGCAGCCGCTCAGCGCCGCAGGTGCCGACGTGGCAGCCACGATAGCAGGGCTTGGTGGTAATCCTGACTCTCCTTTCGAGATATGGGACGACGTGGCCGCTACATACGCCGCACGCCGCGAGGAACTTAAAAAGATCGTAGCGGAGCGGAAAGCACGTCAGCAGAAATGGGCCGAGGAGAATCCGGCCGATGCTGCGCTTCTGCAAAGCTACATCGACGGCAAAATGCCTGAAATAGACTGGGACGGGATCGAATACAAGCCGGGGCTCGCAAGCCGCAACGCATCGGCCAACGTGCTCGGAGTGCTTGCCGAGAAACTCGGTAACATGATTGTGTCGAGCGCCGACCTCGCCAACTCTGACAAAACTGACGGTTTCCTGAAGAAAACCCACGCTATAACCAAGGGGGATTTCAGCGGGCGTTTCCTACATGCGGGCGTGGCTGAGCTCACAATGGCCTCGATCATCAACGGCATAGCACTGCATGGCGGATTGCATGGCGCCTGCGGCACATTCTTTGTGTTCTCTGACTACATCAAGCCTGCATTGCGCATGTCGGCACTGATGGAACTTCCGGTGAAATTCGTGTTCACACATGACGCATTCCGTGTGGGTGAGGACGGCCCCACGCATGAGCCTATCGAGCAGGAAGCACAGATGCGCCTGATGGAGCAGATGGACAACCTTTCGGGGAAACAGAGCGTGCTCGTGATCCGTCCGGCCGACTCAGCCGAGACAGTGACGGCTTGGAAGATGGCGATGGAGAACACCGACTCCCCCACCGTGCTCATATTCTCGCGCCAGAACCTTGAGGATCTGCCGGCACAGAAGGATGACCGCCGTGCGGAAGCCAAGGGAGCTGAACGCGGAGGCTATGTGGTGTATGAAAATCCGGCAGCTACCGCCACTCTCGTGGGTAACGGCAGTGAGGTCGCCAACCTCATCCATGCAGCCAAAGAGCTCGAGAAGGAGGGCATAAATGTGAGAGTCGTATCGGTGCCTTCGGTAGGACTGTTCATGCGTCAGGATGCCGACTACCGCCATTCGGTGATTCCGCGCGGAAGCGAGATCTTCGGCCTCACCGCCGGCCTGCCCAGCACACTCTATCCGCTCATGAAAGAGGCATCGCGCTGGGATGTGAAGGGCCTTGAACGTTTCGGAGCATCGGCACCCTACAAAGTGCTTGAGGAGAAGTTCGGCTTCACTCTGCCGCAAGTAATCGATGCCGTCCGCTCATTTGCCACAGCAAAGTGACAAAAAAGGACAAAAAGGAAGCCATACTCGATGAGCTTGTCGTGCTCGACAAGCTCACCGATTTGACTGAAGCATACATCATCAAGGGGGTGCTGGAAACCAACGGCATCCCCTGTGTTGTCGATGGCGGTGTGCTGTCGAGCGTCTACCCTGCCAATCTCGAATTCTCGATGGTGATAGTGAGGGTGCGCCGCCGCGATCTGCTTATGGCGCAAAATCTGCTGGGGTATAAGGCGGAGAGGTAATTTTGTTTTAGGACGCACGAACCGGACAATGCGGTTCAAATAAGGTTGATAATCTTGGGTGCGTCCCCGCCGGGGACGATAAGTGATAAGTCGTGCTCGGCTATCCACGGGCGTAAACGCCCGCGGTTAACTATATGTCCGGCCTCCGGCCGGATGGGCGTGCTTTCGCGCGCCCCTACAGACAGGTTGTGCGGACTATGTGCTTATTTGAACCACATTGCACTAACCGGACATCCCTACATTAGAGTTACGTTAAAGTTTTTGGTTTATGGAGTGTGTGGTGCTGGTGGCGGAGGGGGATTTCCGCACTCATGCAAGTCAGCGGGAGGCGGTGGCGGGACTGCTTAGCGGACATTTCGGACACGTCGTGGAGATCGCACACACTGAATCAGGTGCGCCATTTATCCCCGGCTTCGAGGGGCATATTTCCATAAGCCACTGTGGGGTGGCGGTAGCGGTAGCGATAAGCACACAACCGGTGGGCATTGACATCGAAGGACACAGATATGAGAAAATGCGACGTATCGCACATCGCTTTGTGCCAGCAGAAACGATTGACACGGATATAGATAGCGCGACAATGCTTTCGGCAACATGGTGTGCCAAAGAAGCTATATATAAATTTTATCACGGGGAAGGAGTGACGTCACATGTAGCAGTAGATTTCCCGGGCGATAAACATAACTTAACCATCGAACATACTAAAAATTATACTCTTGCAGTGGCATGCGCAAGATAAAAGCGCATTTTACATATTTATACTTTTCTATATATCAGATATTTAGGGGGGGGGGTAATGAAAAATATGTTTTATAACATATTCTTCTCGTGTTAAAATCGGTAAAATTGTATTGCCAAATTGAAATCAAAATGCGTATTTTTGCATAGTTGATACAGGCAAACATATAACTGCGCGCCGATCCTCATAACCACAGAAGATAAGATGCCGGCAATCAGCCGGATAATGCGACATAACTAAAATTCAATTCATAACCAATCAATTCAATTCATGAAGTTACTCAGGAAAAGAATTCCGCAAGTGACGCGCCTGATGTGCATTGCAATTGCATTTTGGGTGGCAGCGGGCTTCACGGCTTTTGCCGATGTGAAGGGTACCATTCTGGACAAGGAGGGTGAACCCATCGTTGGTGCCACTGTGCTCGTAAAGGGAACACAGAAAGGTGCAGCGGCCGATATCGACGGCCAGTTCACTCTCAGCGGCGTTGACGCCAATGCAACGCTTCTCGTGTCGGCAGTGGGCTATACTCCGCAGGAAATCGCTCTCAAGGGCCGCACTAACATTACCGTCACTCTCGTGGAGGACTCCAAGGTGCTCGACGACGTTGTGGTCATCGGTTACGGTTCGCTCCAGAAGAAGCAGGTGACTTCTTCAATCACTTCGATCAAGGCTGACGATCTCACAACCGGTATCGGTGGTGCAACTGTCGGCACAGCTCTTCAGGGTAAGATTGCCGGTCTGTCGATCGACGGCACCAACTCGCCTAATGCAAGCTCGAGCTTCCAGCTCCGCGGTGTGGGTTCGGTGAATGCAGCCCAGAGCCCTCTTATTGTCATCGACGGTGTGCCGGGCGGTGATATCCGTCTGCTCGCTCAGGAGGACATCGAGAGCATCGACGTGCTCAAAGACGCTTCGGCGGGTGCGATCTACGGTACACGTGCCGCAGCAGGTGTGATCCTCATCACAACGAAGAATGCTAAGGCCGGCAATGTGCGTGTGACCTATACAGGTGAGTTCACAACCGACTTCATCCGCAACAAGCCCGATCTGCTCAATGCTGATGAATATGCATCGACTGTCGTAAGCGCAACCGACTGGGGGTATGACACCGACTGGTATGATGCCGTGACACGCAATCATCCTTTCTCACAGCAGCACATGATCACCCTTCAGGGTGGAACGGACAATCTGTCGGTTTACTCCTCACTCATGTATAAGGATGCCGAGGGTGTGATTATAGGCGATAACCGTAAGGACTACTCGGGTCGTATCAACGCCACCTATAAGCTGTGGGATAACCGCGTTGAAATCGGCGTGCGACTGACCGCACGTGAGGCTGACCGCGACCAGCGCGGCGGCACGGGTACGGTAGGTTCGGCCATGCGCTACAACCCCACAATCCCCCTGATGAGCGTTAATGATCCCACGAAATGGAATGTGGACGAGGCCGGTGCAGGTGCAGCAGGAGGCACACCGGTATCCAACATCGAATATCAGTACAACAACGGCAAGGACCAGTGGCTTCTCGGAACCGCAACCCTCAAGATCCGCCTCTACGACGGTCTTAATCTTCAGGGATCGGCCAACGTTGACCGCCGCCAGTATCAGGGCGTCTACTATGAGGACGTGAAGCGCTACAGCTCTATCCAGAACAACCGCGCCGGCTATGCCTCACACAGCTTCAACAAAACAAACAACATTTCCTACGACGCTTACCTGAGCTACCTCAAGGAGTTCGGTGAAAACCGTGAGCACCGCCTCGATGCCGTACTCGGTTGGTCGTACTGGAACAGCGTAAACGAAAGTTTCTCAGCAAACAATGCCGATTTCTCGATCAACGGTATCGGCCCGTGGAATCTCGGCGAAGGCAAGTATCTCAAGGACGGCAACGCCGGCATGAGCTCCTACAAGTCTCCCACAAACCGCCTTGTTTCTTTCTTTGCCCGTGCCAACTACAGCTATGATGACAAGTACATGGTCAGTGCATCGATTCGCCGCGAGGGTTCATCGAAGTTCGGTGCCAACAACCGCTGGGGTACATTCTGGGCCGTTTCGGGCGGCTGGCGCATCAGCCGTGAGAACTTCATGGAAGACACCCGCGACTGGCTCAGCGATCTCAAACTCCGCGTCGCCTATGGTGTGACCGGTAACAACTCGATCCCGACAGGTATCACCAAGCCCCGTCTGACCAACGATGCCGGTGGCTGGCTCAACTCCGCGACAGGCACATTCTTCAACTCCTACGGCCCGGCCAACAATGCCAATCCCGACCTGAAATGGGAGGAGAAGAAAGAGTTTAACGTAGGTCTTGATTTCTCGTTCTTCAACGACCGTCTCTGGGGCAAATTTGACTGGTACACCCGCGACATCGACAACCTGCTCTTCTCGGTCGATGCTCCTCAGCCTCCCTACGTGTCCAACACAATCTGGCGTAACGTGGGCTCAATGCAGAACAAGGGCTGGGAAATCGAAATCGGCGGCAACGCTGTCCAGACCAAAGATTTCACATGGACCCCGACTCTCAACTTCTCGCACAACTCCGGCAAGATCAAGAAGCTCGGTATGGAAGGCCAGTACATCGACGGTGCCGGCTTCCCCAACCCCGGTAATCCGGGCAGCCCGGTGCGTCTCTCGAGCGGCTCGCCCCTCGGCAAGTTCTTTGTGTTCCGCTATGCAGGCGTTGATGAGAACGGCAATATCCAGATCTACGACAAGGAGAACAACGTTGTTCCCGCAACCGGCAACAACATAAATTCAAGCAACCGCGTCTACACCGGCAATGCATTCCCCGCCCTGATCGTTTCATGGAACAACACCATCCGCTACAAGGATTTTGATTTCGGTATGCAGCTCCGCGGCTGGTTTGATTTCGACGTGATCTCGCAGCCGAGCATGTATCAGGGTCTCACCACCGGCACCGGCGGCAACAACCTGATCAGGAATCTCTATGAGGAGAACAAGCACATCAAGGGTGACAAGGTGCTCTGCGACTACTTCATTCAGGACGGCACATTCGTGAAGATCGATGCCATCTCAGTGGGTTACACACTCAACACATCGAAGTGGAACAAGTATCTTCAGAAGACCCGTCTCTACCTCACCCTGCGCGACGTGGCCCGCTTCACAAGCTACAGCGGCGTGAACCCCGAGGTGAATATCAACGGTCTTGAGCCCGGTATCGAGACACTCGACGGCTCGAGCCTCTATCCTCAGACCATCCACGCTACATTCGGCGTACAGCTGACTTTCTAAATCATTGTGCAACACGCATAATCAACACAAGACAGAAATGAAAATCAAAAATATACTGTTGTCAGCCCTCATGGTGGGCACGCTCGCTTCCTGCGACCTCGACGAGCAGTACTACTCGGAGACCACGGTCGACAACTTCGTGGAGACCGAGGACAACATCAACCAGATGATCACCCGAGTATTCGCTCACTGGCGTTATGTGGTGTGCAGCTACATGGTGACTGTCAACGAGCAGTCGGCCGACTGCTTCGTATGGCCCGCCCGCTCCACCGGCGACGGCTGGGACGGATCGGATCGCCCCAACATGCGCAACCACACCATGACCGAGATGGATGGCTGGGCCGACACGGGTTGGAAAGAGCCCCTTCAGGGTGTGGCACGCTGCATCGACGTGATGGAGAAACTCGAGGCCATCAACTACAGTTCAATCGGCCTGACCGACGAGGACAAAGCCGCTCACATGGGTCAGATGCAGGCGCTGATGGGCTTCTTCTACATGGTGGGTATGGACTGGTACGGCGGTCTTCCCATCTACTCCTCGACAAAAGATCCGCTTCTTCCCCGCTCGACCGTGAAGGAGACATTTGACTTCACCGAAAAGCTTTTCAAGGACGCACTCGAGGGGCTTCCCGTACGTGAGGGTCTCAACAGCCAAGTTGACGGCTATCTCACCAAAGGCGCTGCCGCCATGCTTCTCGCCCGCCTTTATTTCAACGCCAACAGCTATATCGGTGTGGAGATGTTTGATCAGGCCGCACAGCTCTGTCAGGAGGTGATCGACGGCAAATATGGCCCCTATCAGCTTGAGAATGACTGGCAGGCAGTATTCAACTTCGACAACAACTACTCCTCGGAGATCATCTGGGGTGTTCCGGGCGACTGGAACTACGTTAAGAACAACTGGTTCATGAACGACTATTACCCCTACAACGTCTACAAATACCTCGGCATCACAACCGGTTTCTCGACATGGTGCTACAATGGTCTCTGCCTGACTCCGTCGCGTGACCCGCAGGACCGCCTCTATAAGGAGACCAATCCGGAGATCAAACTCGGCTCACCCTACGAGAAGTTTGACGACGGCGACCTCCGCAAGAAACTCTACCGCTACAAAGGCAACGGCGAGTATGAGGGTATGTTCCTCATCGGCGAACTCAGCGATCCCGAGCATCCCGAGCGCGTATGCGACTATTACCGCACATTCCGTCAGGGACAGCCGGAGGTAATCTATGACCACTTCGCTCCCCTCTCGCGTCTCCGCTCCAATCTGACTACCGACGAGATCACACAGCTTGAGAATCAGGGTAAGACGCTCTATAATAGCACCGCCGAAATGCCTTCGACATTCTACGACTGCGCCGACGAGGGCGACGGTGTGCGTCTAGTGAAATATCCTATCCCCGATCAGGCAGAATACAAGCTCTATGGAAGTCAGGCTATGCCCCACCTCCGTCTTACCGAGACTTACTATATGCTCGCCGAGTGCAAGCTCCGCAAGGGCGACACTCAGGGTGCAGCCGACCTGATCAACGCAGTGCGCAAACGCAACTTCGAGGGTGGTGCCGATCCCAACCCCGCCACATCAAGCAACCTCGACAAGTACCGTATGCTCGACGAGTGGCTTATCGAGTTCATCGGTGAAGGCCGTCGGCGCACCGACCTCATCCGCTGGGGCGCATTCCACACCGAGCCGTGGTGGGATCACACTCCGACCAACGACAAGAACGTATGCCGTATGCCTCTTGGTGATTCAGTGCTTGGTTCAAACAACTACCTGAAACAGAATCCCGGTTACGGCGGTGACGAACTTTCAGCCGACGAAATCTAATATAAGGATTACAGGTTATGTCAAGTAAGCGCGGTCATTAAGGCCGCGCTTCTTATTTTTGTTCAGTTAAGAGATCTCAAACGTAAAAAGCGCGGCCGTGCATGACCGCGCTTCTCAAAAATATGTAATCCTGATTTATTAAATTTCCTCGGGACTGAGCTCATTGCCACCGTAACCGGGGTTCTGCTTGGTGAGTGTGTTCACGGCGATACGACCATTGGAGATCGGGAAGCGGCATTCATTTTTGTCACCTGTCGGATTCTCATGACTCCACCACTTTTCAGTGTGGTAAACACCCCAGCGGATGAGGTCGATGCGACGACGACCCTCGCAAAGGAACTCAATCATCCACTCGTCAAGTATGCGCCACTTGTCGAGGTTGCTCTCTGTAGCGGGGTTGGGATCATTACCACCCTCGAAGTAGCGGCGGCGAACGTCGTTGATCAGCTTGGCTGCGGTAGCCTTGTCGCCCAGACGGAACTTGCACTCGGCGAGCGTGAGGTAAGCCTCCGACAGACGCATATAGGCAAGTGCATTTGTGCCGTACATTGTGTAATGAGCCTCATCAGGGATTGGGAACTTCACCATACGTACACCATCATTCTCGTCGGCACATCCATCGTAGGAGTTGGAAGGAAGATCCTCCTTGCTTGCGTATGTGCCACCGTTCTCGACAAGCTGTGACCAGCCGGCGACCTTGTCGTAGATTACAGTAACTTCACCCTTTTGGAATGCGCGATAATTGTGGCAAGCGCGGTCATAACGCTCATCGTACAGTTCGCCCACAAAGAACATTCCTTCATAGTCGTTGTTCTCGTAGTCAAACACGCGGAAGTTTCTCTTGCGCATATCGCCGTCGTCAAACTTCTCATAGGGTGAACCGAGTTTGATGTCGGGGCGTGTCTCCTTGTAGAGCTTGTATTCGGGGTCACGCGACGGCGCAAGGCTGTAGGTGTTGCCGCCAGAACGGAGATTGGTCTGCAAGCCAAGATAGTCCTGAATATAGCGGGGATACCAGCTCGATGTGGAGTAGAACGTGCTTATGGTCTTGAAATTCTGCTCATATGAAGCGGGGACGCCCCAGATGATATCGCTGGCGGTGTGGTTGCCCCAGCCGTAGGTGTCCTGCCATCTCGGCTCAAACTCATAGGGACCGTACTTCTGGTCGATGATGTCCTGACAGATCTCGGCGGCTTTATCGTACATCGGTACACCGATGTAGCTCTCTGCATTGAAGTAGAGACGCGCCAGTATCATCGCAGCAGCTGCTTTCTTCATGCTGCCGGAAACTCTCAGGTGCAGGTCGCTGCGCACGGGAAGTTCCTCGATAGCCATCTTGAGTATCTCCTCGGCTTTGTCGAATGTCTGCTTTGCGGTCGAGCGAGGGCGCAGAGGGTCGTCATTGCTCTCATAGATCGGGAGACCACCGATCCAGTCGAGACCTACCACATAGAAGTGGCCCATAAGCCCGTGCATCTGACCGATGTGGTCGTTACGATCCTCTTCGGTGAGGCCGAGAGCCGCGTAATCTATGGTCTCAAGGTTGGCAATAACATCGAGACAGCGCGAGATGCCTTCAAGCGGCTGGAGGAACGCGGTGTCGGCAGTACCATCGTCGGGCGACACTTGGTGATTGCGCTTGCGCTCGGTGGAGGCGCTGAAGCCTGTAGAGCTGCCGTCGCAACGTGCGGGGCGGATAAGGCAATCGGCGCCGAACTCGTTGAGATCCCATTCATGATTGATCAGTACTTGCCAATGATAGAATGGACGGTAGACCATCTGCTCGATGTTGGCCTTGCTGGTTATGAAGTTGTCGACGGTGGTCTGCGAGTAGTACTGCTCGTCGATGCTACAGGATGCAAGCGTGCCCACCATCAGTGAAGGTATGAGGATTTTATTTAGTTTCATTTTCGTTCCTGTGTTTGGATTGAATTACACAAAGATTTAGAACGTCAGCTGTACGCCTGCTGTGCAACGCAGTGTCTGCGGGTAAAGGCTCGAACCGCTGCGGGTCTCGAAGCCCGGTGCAAGACCGTTGATACCGATTTCGGGGTTCATGCCGCTGAACTTGGTGAAAGTGTAGATGTCACGCAGGGTGAGGTAGAGTCGTGCCTTCGGTATATACTTGATCCACTTCGAGGTGTTGAGGCTGTAGCCTACTGAGAATGATTCGATCTTCAGGAATGAAGCATCCTCGAGGAAGCGGTCTGTGAGGAACTGTGTGTCTTGGATGTCCTTATTTTTCTCATAGAGGGGCTTGACGATATTGTAAGCATCCTTTGAGTGTGAGATACCCATCTGCCATGAGTAGTTGCTGATAGCGTCGAAGTTGAGCCATGATCTCAGTGAGAGGCTGAAGTCGAAGTTCCTGTAGCGGAAGGTATTGTTCCAGTTGGCGATGATTGCCGGGTATGCGTTGCCGGTGTAATACTTGTTCTCTTTTACAAGAGCCTTTGAGTCATATCTTGATACCACCTCGCCGTCGGCTGTCTGGATGAGGAACTTGCCATCCTCGTCGAGGCCGGCATAGCGGTAGAGGAAGAACTTGCCGATATCCGAGCCTTCTTTGAGGCGTACGTTGGCACCGCTGCCGTCACCGAAGTCCTGAAATGTTAGCTCCTGATCGCTTACAGCGAGCTTCACGATCTTGCCATGGTTGTGCGAGATATTGAGAGTCGAAGTCCAGCTGAAATCCTTGTTCTGAATTGGTATACCACCCATCTCGATTTCCCAGCCGCGGTTGCGCATGAGACCGAGGTTGCGGTAGATGGAGGTGTTTACATAAGGAGGCACGGGAGCGGAAACCGAGAAGATGAGGTGGTCAATGTCGCGGTTGTACCAGTCGAACTTACCCCAGAGACGGTCGTTGAAGAATGAGAAGTCGACCCCCACGTCAAACTCTTTCTTCTCCTCCCACTGCAGGTCGTCGTTCACGTTGTTGGCCGGACCGTAGGTCGTGAGCCATGTGCCGGTCGATTCATTATACCATACCGAACCGGCAGTGAGGCGGTGTACTGTGATACCGTTGGGGATCGAGTTGTTACCGGTCACACCGTAGGCGACGCGGATTTTGAGGTCGCTCAGCCAGTCGCGGGTATTCTCCATGAAGTTCTCGCGGCTGATGCGCCAGCCACCTGAAACAGCCCAGAAGTTACCCCAGCGGTGGTTTTTACCGAACTTACCGCTACCCTCGTGACGGATAGATGCACTGATCATGTACTTGTCGTCGTAGCTGTAGTTGGCACGTGCGAAATAGGAGAGAAGACCGGTTCTGACGCCCTTGCTCGAACTCATGCCGCGGCCATTGGAACGCTCGTCCTTGAGCACTGCACCTTCACCGAGATCCCACGGACCGATACCATTGATCGAGAAGTCAGAGTTGTTGGCCGAGAATGACTCCGAGCCGTCGTTTGTGTAGTAGGCCCAACCTAAAGTGGCATCGAGACGGTGTTCCTTGTTTGCTCCTAATTCCTTGATATAGCTCAGGTAAGCGTCGAAATTCTTTTTGTTGCTCTTGCTGAAACTGTGAGAAGCATGACCGGCATAGTTATTTGTCCAGCTGCTCAGATGTTTCTCATCCTGATAAGAGTAGTTGTAGTTGGTTTGGCGGTCAAGGTTGGCAGAACCATGAAGGCTGAGACCATCCCAGATGTTTATTTTGAGAGTAGCGTTGGCAACAAGATAGTCGGTCTTGCTGTCGTAGGTGGTGTAATAGAGGTCGGCCAACGGTGAACCGCCGTCATTTACAAGGTTATCCTCATGCACATTAAGCTCGTTGGGGTTTGTCGGGCTGTAGATGTGGCTGGTGGGATTCATCTTCATTGCAGTGTTCAGGGAGCCTGTGCCGGCAGTGGGGCCGTCAACATGGTTTTCACGCGCTTGGAGGCGTAAACCGAGCTCTACGCGTCCACCCCACGTCTTGTAGGTAGCGTTTATGCGACCTGAATAATCCTTACGCTCATCACCGAGGATGATACCTTGTGCATCGCGGAACATGAGCGAGGAATAAACCGTGAGATTTTCAGTACCACCCTGCGCGGTGAGCATGTGCTGCTGGGTGAAAGGGTGATCTACGATAAGTGCGTCATACCAGTCTTCTCTGCCGCCGAAATCCTGCTGGGCAGGCTTGATAATATCAAGGTATTCTTCAGCTGAAAGCATCTCGGGGCGTTTGCGCTCAAACTCGGTCGTGAATTCACCGGTGTAGGTGATGTTCACTTTTCCGGGACGCCCCTTTTTGGTTGTCACGAGGATCACACCATTGGCGGCACGTGTACCATAGATGGCGCCGGCCGAACCGTCCTTGAGCACGTCGATGCTCTCGATATCATCATTGGCAAGCAGGCTGAGGTCACCGCCAGTAAAACCGTCGATGATCACGAGAGGGCTGGCTGTGGAGTTAATTGAACCGACACCACGGAGCTGTAGGCTTACACCGGAGTTAGGTGAATTGGTGCCGTCTATAGTTAGACCTGCGATTTTGCCTTGCAGAGCTGTGCCGACTGTAGCACCGCCCACACCCGCTACGAGATCCTCACCCTTGATCGAAGTGATGGCCGAAGTCACCTGCTTCTTCTGGAGCGAACCGTAACCGATGACCACAACGTCGTCGAGCACCTTCGAGTCCTCAATAAGAGTAACCGTGATGTCTGTGCGCCCTTTCAGGGGGATTTCCTGAGAGGTGTAACCCACTGCCGAAACTACGAGAGTGGCATTCTTGTCAACACCTGAAAGTGTGAACTGGCCGTCGATATCGGCAGCCACGCCCTTCTGTGTTCCCTTTACGAGCACATAATGATTTGTATAATCATATTCTTATGAATAACATCGGACTACAAAATGACTACACGATAGTTAAAAGTATGCTTAAACTCATATAGAAGCGGGTAGTTTTTATTGACTACGAAGTGACTACCCGAAGATAGTGCTTACCACAGATGCTGTCTGCGACAGCAAAAAATATCATGTCACCAAGGCGATAAAAGAAGAAAGCGCGGCCGGGAGGGTCGCGCTTCGTTTTTGGGAAATAGATGGGTGATCAGACTTTGAGGAAGATGCGCTGGCGGTAAAGGATGTAAAGGAATATCCAGCAGAGGGCGACGTAGCCGAGGGACTCGACGAAGGGCTGCATGTTGTCGGGCATGACGCTGACGAGACCGCCGAAGATTTTTCCGTTGGTGTAGGAGAAACTGATGAATTTCTGCGCCAGATAAATGGTGATGGAGTTCAAGCCGATGACCTTGAAAAAGAGTGTCCAACGCTTCCAACCGCGCACGTCGATGATGTAGTAGAACAGGGCGAACATGAGCACGGAATAGGCTCCGACCACGCAGACAAATGAGCTGCTCCAGAGTTTTTTGTTGATGGGGAACACCTGCGCCCAAAGGAGTCCGACAACAAGCAGCAGGATTCCCGCCACAACGAGGTTGAGGACTTTGCGGGTTTCGGTGAGGCCTTTTTTCTGTGTCTTGATGTACTCGCCGGTGAACATGCCGAGCATCGCGGTGACGATGGCGGGGATGGTGGAAAGGACGCCTTCGGGGTCAAACTCGCCGGGGACATGGAGATGGTTCGGGAAAAGGATGCGGTCGATGTAGCCTATCCAGTTGCCTTCGTAGGAAAGTGGATCGGCCGTAGCGCCGGGAACGGGCACATACATCATGAGCACCCAGTAGCCGACGAGGATCGCAACGGCTATCCAAGCACGGGTGACGGTGCGGAAGTTGACGAAGAAGAGTGCTGCAAACATCCACCCGAGACCGATGCGCGCAAGCACGCTGGCAAAGCGGAAGTGCTCGAACTGGAAGTTAAGAATGCCATTGTAGAGGAAGCCGAGTAGCACAAGGACGATGCCCCGGGTGATGATCTTGCGGTAGATGTCGGCACTGCTGCGCCCCTGCGCGCGCTGCTTGGCAAGGGAGAAGGGGAAGGAGATGCCGGCTATGAAGAGAAACAGGGGGAAGATGGTGTCGTGATGCTGCAGACCATCCCACTCGACGTGTACCATCTGGTTGGACAGCATCTCGGTGAAGACTCCGGGAAACCACACTGCAAGGGCGGCTATGAGTCCCGATCCTCCCATGATAAAGAACATGTCGAAGCCTCGCAAGGTGTCGAGCGACAGCAAGCGGCGTGACGACTGCTTCTGTTTCTGTTTTTCCATTGATATGATTGTTTGTGATTACAGGTTATTCTTGGTTTCAGAAGAGGTAGGTGACGCCGACAAGGGCTGTGCGTCCGTGGCAGGGAACTTCATTAGCTATAGCCTCGCTCCAGTTGTGGTTGAGCAGATTAGTCCCCTTGAGGAATACGGAGAACTGCGGCGTGAAGCGATAATCAGCTCCGGCAGTGAGGTCGGCCACAGAGCCCAGTGGATAAGAAGACAATAGCGGGTTGTAGAAATAGCATCGCTTTAGACGCGCTTCTCCCCCGACATTGATAGAGAGAGCCTTGATCGGGCGAACGGTGATAAGTCCGTTCAGCACCATTTTAGCACGGTCACGCCACATGTAGGAACCTTTGTCGTAATCCTGAGGAGCCATTGCACCGCTTCCTTCGACGGTGACAATGTCGCGCCAGTCGTAGCGCAGACTGCCCCCAAAACGAAATCCTTTCAAGTTTACCCCTTCAAATCCTCCATCACCTGTCGGCATCAGCCAATTATTAGCTCTTGCATAGCCGCCATATACGGTGAGTTGGAAGCCACGCCACGGACCTACAATGAAGCCTGCATCGGCATCAAAGGCTATCTGCGAAAAGCTGTAACTGTGAGATGGCGAAATATAATGAGACTCTCCAAAGAGACTGGATACAGTATTTGTGACCTGACCACCAGTTGCTGTAGCGAAGATGCGGAAGTAGCGTGAGGGAGCACCAACTGCATCGATTTTAGGGGCGATGTGGAATGCGCCGCTGCCCGAATTGAACGAGAGGTCGACACGCGCTCCGACATTCACCTGATAATTGTCACCGGCGAATTTCATACCGGGAGTGAGGGTGACGAGTCCTGAAGTGCGCCCATCGTCTAAATCATAGTCGTGGAATGACGGATTTCGATGAATAAAGGTTGCCGCGTAATCAAAGGTCAGTGATGATTTTGAGTTGACATCACCACCAAAAGGAACCGACATATCGCCATCGAGACCAAATGTCTGCTCAGATGCAGGCCTGAAGAAATCAACTCCACGCACCCATACTTTCTGCATCTTGAACATGTCGGCATAGAGTGCTACACGATATCCGACAAGTCCGGCACGCGAGCGCCAACCTACGTTGAGTTTGCCTCCGAAAACACTTTGGTTCAAGTCAGGGAACAGAAAGGGATTATTAAACCAGTTTCCACCGAGAGTGAGGGAAACATCGAGTGTGGAGAGCGGATTGACGCGACGCTGATAGGCTGCACCAAGGGCTGCCCCACTGTCGTTGTATTTCGGGCGATACGGATCACTACTGTCGGGATTGCGCCAGCTGCTTCCGCTGAAGTGTCCCCACACATTGAGACGGTCGGTGCCGTTGTCGAGCGCACGGTAGCCAGCCGAAAGGGTGGCATTGTAGGTCGGGAAATAACCGGCTTCAACGTAGCCGCGCCAGTCGCTGACCGAAACGGCATCGCCCACGCGGGCGGGAGCAAGCCATCCGGCATAAGGGGCGAGACGGGCGGGAATGCCAGAGAAGCTGAACTGGAGTTCCGCTCCCTCGGGCTTCACCTCGATGAGCGACGGGAGGACGGGAAGACGCGATGCAGCGCGCTCCTGAGGCACGACATCCTTGTCGATAGTGATTTCTTTGCTCAGACCCTGAGCTGCCGCTGGCAGAGTGGCCACGGCTGCCGCCGCAAGAGCGGCAACTATATTTTTAGACTGGAATTTCATCATTTCAGACGTGAGGAGATCATCTCTTGTATGTCGGGCTCGTCGCCGGGATAGTTGGCTTTGAGTGTGCGCAGATATTCGTCGGCCTCAAAGTCGTTGCCTTCGGCGCGGTTTATGTCACTGAGGAGGATAAAGCCGCGGGCAAGCCAGTAGGCGTGCGGCGGGTTTGCGTCGATAAGGCTCTCGACCTGAACGCGTGCACCGGGAACGTCGCCTCGATCCATGCGCGACTGTGCAAGCAGATAGGAGGCTTTGGCGCCGTAGAGCTCGGCGGGAGTTGCAGCAAGTTCGGTCCAGTCGGCTTCGGCAGCAGCGGTCATCTCAAGAGCGGCTTCGGCAGCGGCACGTCCATCGAGCACAGCGGCGCGCTCGGCACCTGCCAGCGTCGACGACTCGAGCAGGCGCGATGCAGCGGTGAGAGCCACATCCCAACGCTCAAGAGCGACAGAGGTTTCAAGCACACCCTGACGCGCCGCATTGAGGCGGGCAGGTGTGGATGCTTTCTGCTCGAGGGTCACATAGGAGTTCCAAGCCTCTTCAAGCTCGCCGGAGCGGCGGCGCGCGTCGGCCATACCGAGCAAGGCAGCCTCGACATGGGCACCGTCGGGCCACTGATCGAGATATTTAGCCATGAGAGTAATATCGCCTGCCGCAAGCTTGGCGGCAGCGGTGTCGTAGGCCATCTGCTCGAGTTCGCCCTGATCGACAGTGGGAGCTGACGGCACGGCAGCCATGAAGTCGAGGTAAGCGCGAGTGTCGCCGGTCTCGCTGTAGAGACGCTTGAGGTCATCGGAGGCCATGCGGGCTTCTTCGCTCGAGGGGAAGCGCGATATCACGTCGCGGTAAGTGGCAATGGCTTTTGCACGGTTGCCTGCGTCGGCTGCGGTGATTGCCAGCAGAAGCATTCCCTGACGTCCCTGTGCGGTGGATGAATACTGCGATGCGAGACGCTCATAAGTGGCTTCGGCGTCGGCCTTGCGGTTGAGTTCGCCATAGGCGTCGGCAAGCTCAAGCAGCGCGGAAGGGGCGAGGCCTGAGTTGGGAAACTCGGTGAGCATACGGTTCATGCCGTCGATGCGCCCCTGATGGTCGCGGAGCGCGCCACGCACAAGTGCCATCTGGAAGAGTGGATAATCGCCGTTGTCGGGTGAGAGTTTATAAGCTTCCTCGTATTTCGTGGCTGCTTTGGCAAACTGCGACTGGTAATAGTAGCAGTCGCCCACGCGGGTGAGCGCATCGGCTTTCAGGGCAACCGATGAGTTGCCGGGATTGCGGAGGAAACGCTCATAGTCGGTTACGGCATCAGCGTAACGCTTCTGAGCGAAACGCACGTAAGCGAGGTCGTAGAGTGCAACCGGACGGTTGGGGGCATCGGCTGATGCAGCCGACAGATAATCGAGCAGACCGCGTGCGGCAGCCTCGTAGTCGCCCTTGCGGTAGTTGCACTCAGCGATCCACAGCTTGCACTCAACGGGTATCTGACCGTCGGTGGTGCGGATTGCAGCGGCCTGTGTCAACCGCGAGAGAGCGAGATCGGTGTTGCCGGCGGCAAGGTTTCGGCATCCGAGAGTGTAGAGTATCTGCTGCTTGGCGCGTAGAATCTCCGGCGAAGGATTGACTATGCGCTCAACGCCGGTGAGAGCACGCTCATAGTTGTTGTCGGTCATGTAGGCCATGACAAGATAAGTCTGCACCTCGGGGGCAAATGCCGATTTGGGATACTCGGCAAGGAACTGCTCGAGGGCTTCGGCCGAAGAACCGAAAGGACCGGCATCGGTCTTCATGGCCGTCACAGCATAGTTATAGGCGGCTGACTCGCGTATGGCAGGGTCAAAGTCCATTGAGGCGGCACGGCGCAGCGCAAGCATGGCGGCGCGGTTGTTGCCGGTCTGCACATAGCTCTGGCCGAGATAGAGCAACGCACTCTGCCCCGTGGCGTCCTCGAGTTTCGACACCCCTTGCAGAAGCTCAATGGCTTTTTCGTAGCGTCCCTGACGATAAGCCGCCACACCGAGAATATAGGTTGACTGCGGCTCGACGGTCATGCCGTTTTTCTGCGCCATCTCGACATAGCGGGTGGTGTAGCTGACTGCGGCTTCGTCGTCGGAAAGATTGAATGCCGCCTGTCCGGCTATGCGGCACGCTTCGGCAGTTTCCTCTGGCTGAAGCTGCGGGAGGGCGGCAGAAGCAGATGCGGCAGAGAATGCCTCGTTCCAGTTGCCCTGCATGAAGCGCACAAAGGCGAGAGTGTAGAGAGCGCGGGGATAGGCCGAGGAACTCTTCACTACCGATGAAAGCGCCTTGGCAGCGGCATCATAATCGCCCTGCTGATATTTGATATATCCGATATAGTAATTAGCCTGATCAATAAACGCCGGATCACTCACCGACTGCAAGAGCGGGAGAGCCTCATCGTAGCGGTTCACGCCCACAAGGGCAGCCCCCTTGCCAAGACTGAGCTGCTGCGCAGTGACGGCATCCCACTGATCGGGCGAGAGTAGGTCGTAGAATTCTACTGCCTGATCATATTCCCCCTTGTCGAGAAGGATCCCGGCAAGAAGCATACGCGCCCTGTCGACATCGGCCGAAGCCGGATAGTCGGTAATGAAACGGCGCAACATCCCCTCGGCACGCGGATCGGCCAGATGAGCCGAAGCGCGACATGCCAGCCACATCGTAGCAGCATCAAAATCAGGACAGGCTACGGCCGCAGCAAGCTGCAACTGATCAGCCACTCCCTGCCAGTTTTCATCGGCAGCCATGGCTTTAGCCCTCTCCACAGCGCCGGCAGGGAGAGTGGAAGTTGTCTGTCCCGAAGCAACGACACATGTAATGGCCATGGTCGCCGCAGAAAAAAATCTTGTAATGGTTCCCATACCGCAAAGTTAGCAATTTCATCTTACTCTATGCGGTTTACGACAACTTTTATCACTAATTGTGACCGTGATTTGACGTTACAATTTTGGCGACCCGTTACACATTATCGTAACAATGCAGACAGGCAAACATTAGTATCCACGGATCATTACAGAATAAACAAACTACCCACAAAACACTGTATTACAACGGCGTAATGCCTGCGAAACAGATTTTAACCTTTCTGATTCACGCCAATCTGAACCTTTTGGGTGTGTTACATGTTTGTAATAGTGAATACGAAAGACACACAGACTGAAAGACACACACAAATTGATACTATGAAAGACACGCCACACAGATTGTGGCACACATACTATGGAAGACGCACCCAAGGGTTAGAATTATCTTCACACCATATATATAATAAGATGTGATATTTGAATATTTGTTTAGGTGGTTACGAGTCGCGCCGTGAGGTGCGACCCGTTTTTTGTAGCACAGGCATTCACTCCCCTACCGGCAGGAGCACAACAAAACGAGCGCCGTCGGTGTAAGCGGTGTCGAGATATATCTCGCCGTCGAGGTGAGTAATAATCAGGCGCGCTATGCAGAGCCCGAGACCGTTGCCCGGAACGGATTTATTAAGCTTCACAAACTTCTCGAATATATCCTCGGCTTTGTCGGGGGGCACACCTATACCGGTATCGGCCACCGAAATCGTGAGCCAGCCAAGATTTTCGCTGAGCGAAATGTTCACCTTGATCGTGCCGCCATCGATGTTATTGGTAAATTTCTCGGCGTTGGACAGCAACTGATTGATCACCTGACGGAGATGCGCCGGATCTGACTTTATAGTATAATCGTCGGGGATCTCGGTGTTGAACTGAAGACACACACCGCTGCCGCCGTTGTCGTAGGCGCTCGCCTCAAACATTGCGATAGCATCACGCACCACAGCATTGGGACAAACCTCGGAGAGTGAGATTCCACGCATCTGCACTTCAAGCTCGGCAAGATCGGTCATATCATCGACAAGCGCCATCAAGAGATTGCTGTTGGCCCTGATAATACGCGAATATCGTTTGCGCAGATCATCGGGAAGATAAGAATCGGTATCGGACATCAATTGCGAGAATCCGACAACGGCATTGAGAGGATTTCGCATATTGCGCCCGATAGTCTGCACATAGGCAGTGGCCCTGACGCGCTCCGCCATCTCTACCGCAAGCCTTGAATCATTGGCTTTATCCTCGACTTCTTTCACCTTAGCAGCCATGAGCGCGCGCCCATGCCTGATCTGCAATGCCATGGTCAGTGCGGCGACGGCAAACAGCACCGCAAGCACGACAAACAGTATCATCCAGAACGAGTCGTGCCGCTGTCCGCCGCCCCAAGCACCTTGCAACGTCATAGTGAAGTCACGCTTGGCAATCGGATCAATCACACTGTGCCCCACAACCGACATCCGGTCGAGCATCAGTTCACTGCGAAGGGAGTCGATGAGCTGCTGGCTGCGGCGCGTCTGGTGAAGAGCCTTGTCATATTCCCCGAAATGCTCGTAGATTCCCGCTTTGCTTTCACTTGCCGTGACTTTATTTTTTATGCGGGAGGCATATTGCATAGCCACCCGCTTGTCACCGTCGACTTTTGCCTTGTCGATCATGAAAAGATATATGGCATTTGAATCGGCTGCCATGTTATTCTGCCCATGAATACGCTCGAAAGCATGCTTGTAGGCTTTGCCAAACCCTTCCATATCGCCCTTGGCGAAGAGAATGCGGGCGCGGTGCATCAACGAAAGAAGCTGGACACGCTGCGTGCGGGTATTTTTAAGCGCGAAATCGCAGTAGACTTCCGCACTGTCGACCTCACCCTTGCTTAGATAGAGATCGGTGAGACGCCATGCAATCACCGAGGGGTCCTGCCCGGCAACATTCTGCTTCATGTAGTCAAAAGCATCCTTATACTGCTTTATCGCCATATCACGGTCGTTCATCCCCGTGTAGAGATGCCCGAGCACTTCCATAGCAGCAAAACGCCCGTAGGCGACAGTATCTACATCAAATGCAGTTTCCCACATGCGGTTCACATTGGCTATCGCATCGGCAAAGTGCCTCTGATTTATATCGAATACGATCTTGAAATTCTCTGCAAAATAATAGTATTGCAGATTTCCAGTCTCGCGTGCAGTCTGCCCAAGCAGTTCGGCATATTTCATAAGACTGTCGCGCTCCGACTTTGCAGAATAATGCCGCATGGGAATGGTAAGCGCCAGACACATAGTTTTTCCATCGGAGACCTCTTTTGCGGCCTTGTAAAGAGAATCGGCAACTTCCAGCCCAACCAAACTATTTATATTATTGTTTGCATAGGCCAGCTCCTTGTAAAAATCATCGTCAATGCCATAGGCATTATTCTGCGCATGAGTCAGCGGACTCACGGCAACCGCAAGCAACAGGCATATAAATCTCATTATATGTATCATAGCGTCTCGAAAAAATATTCAATATTTACCCCACGAGATGATATATCTGTGTTACGGTTATAAAGTTAAGCAGATGAAAAGCCATTTCCAACTTTGTCACACAAAAATCATTAAAAAGAAACAATTGTTAATACCAATAGTAACATTTGCAAATGTAAATAATTATTTCAACACGCAACACACTAATAACCAACGCACTTTGTATGTCTCAGCAAAATATGCGACATTTTTTGGAATTTAAATTTGTAAATAGTGCGATTTGGTGATAACTTTACGCTTGTCTTTTAATAGGTATCAAACGCACAACCGGTATATGCAGTCAGAACCAAACCAAACGCCTTATCACATCCCGGCACTGCTCCCACAGTCGCTTGAAGCACTCAATATCAAGCCTGAAGGGATATATGTCGACGTCACATTCGGCGGAGGCGGTCACTCTCATGCCATAGTCGAGCGACTGAATACCGAAGGACATCTCTACAGTTTCGATCAAGACCGCGAGGCGGTGGAGAGAGCGTTTACCGACCCGAGATTCACAATTATCCACGGAAATTTCAGATTTCTATCAAACTTCCTGAGATATTACGATGTCCGCGGAAATGTGGATGGTATTCTGGGCGACCTCGGGGTATCGTTCCATCATTTTGACGATCCGGAGAGAGGCTTCTCGTTCCGCGCCGACGGCCCACTCGACATGCGCATGAACCAGACCGCGAAACTCACTGCCGCCGAGCTTCTCAACAGCGCAACCGAGGAGAAACTGACTTCAATTTTCCGCGACTACGGCGAACTGCGTCAGGCCAAACGCATAGCCAAGGCTATCGCCGACACGCGCATGACAAAACCGCTTAAAACCACATCGCAGCTTCTGGCGACCATAGCGCCCTACATAGACCCACGTCAGGAGAAAAAAGAGCTTGCCATGGTGTTTCAGGCTCTGCGCATAGAGGTGAACGGCGAACTGGATGCCCTGAACTCACTGCTGTCACAAAGCATCGAGGCCCTGAAGCCGGGCGGACGTCTGGCTATCATCACCTACCACTCACTTGAGGACAGGCTTGTAAAGAACTTCATGAAGACCGGCACTATCTCCGGTCAGAGAAACACTGATTTCTTCGGCCGCGATCTGTCGCCCATGAAGCTCCTGACCTCAAAGCCCATCGTGCCCGACCCAGAGGAGATCGAGCGTAACCCGAGGTCACGCAGTGCAAAACTGCGCGTGGCCGTCAAACTCAACTCCAGCGACAATGGCTAAGAAACAAAAAACCGCGAAACACCGCGACAACCTGTTCTTTAAGGTTGTGCAGGGCAGAGTGGTGTCAACCAATATCTTTGCCCGCTACTCGATCACGATAATAGCATTCCTCTTCTTCATGATGGTCTACATCTCCAACAAATATGAGTGCCAGACCAAAATGGAGACAATACAGAAACTTGAACAGCAACTTGAAATAGTGAAGACCGAGAGCGTGAGAGAGCGCAGCCGCTACATGAGCCGCATACGCGAGTCGGCAATGACCGCAATGATCGACACGCTGCATCTCGGTCTTGAAGTACAGGAGAGACCGCCGTTCTCAATCAGCTATTCACACTAACCCCTCTACAGCCCAGCAAAGCAAAACGCCAATCTTTCTCCACTCCACAACCAATCATGAATAAAAACAGCCGCCGCGACATACTTTTCCGTTACCTCCTCATATCGGCAGGCATAATGCTATTTGCAGGAGCTATAGGCTCACGGCTTTTCTCCACGACCGTCGTTCACGCGGAACAATGGAACATGAAGGCCGACAGCGTGCTGTCGCGCGTGGAAGTCGTGCTTCCCCGCCGAGGCGACATTCTGGCCGCCGACGGCTCTGTGCTCGCTACCAACCTGCGCTATTATAC
>CAMWSY010000012.1 GCA_947176995.1 uncultured Porphyromonadaceae bacterium
CCGAAGAGTCTTCACCGACCGACCACGTTGCAATTGACGACGCCAACACCGAAAAAGCAGAAACATTCCACGAGACATCCGACGAGGAAGTGCGCGACGAGATAAACGGCCAGACCCGCATTTTCTGAAAAATCGACAGTCTCTCCGATGCGAAATCCTCTCATATCCATGCTTCTTCTCCTGTCGGCACTTATGTCCGTCAATGCGCAGCCGACTGCCGACTTGCAGCTTCTGCGTCCAGCCGCATCAGCCGTCACCCTTTCTGTCGGCAATTCCGGGATCGTCGACACCTACCTTTCACCTCTCACCTACTCTGGCTGGAACATCTCCCTCGCCTACGAGCGTATGCAGGCGATGAAATTCGCCCCCGACAACTGGGTGTCTCGTTTCGACATATCGGTTGATGCGTCTCACGGGAGCAACTATGTCGGCAACGGAAGTATATGGCGCGGTTCACTTGGTGCCTCATGGTCTATGATGCGTCGGTGGAATCTCCCATCACGCTTCACCGTGGGTGTCGGCCCCGCTGCACTCATTTCCGCAGGCGCGATCTACAACCCGCGCAACGGCAACAACCCCGCTGCAGCCAAAGCCGCAGTCGCAGTCGGAGCCACCGCCTACGCCACACGCATGTTCCGCATTCACGGCACACGTGTTCTCGCGCGCCTCAACACCACCACTCCGCTGCTCGGAGCATTCTTTTCGCAGCAGTACGGCGAACTCTACTATGAGATTTGGCTCGGCAACCGTTCAGGACTCGTCCATTGCGCATGGCCCGGCGACTACCGCCTGTTCGACACCACGCTTACAGCCGACATCGAGATTGGCTCATCGTGGTTGCGCATCGGCTACCGCAACTTCTTCCACTCCTCACGCGTCTGCGACATCACCACCCGCGTCATCTCCAACTCATTCATCATTGGCATATCCGGCGAGTGGCTATCCCTACGCAAAGCCTCACGCATCTCTCCAAGCACACGCATTATCTCCGCTCTCTACTGATTGATCCATGCGCAAGTCAATATATCTCCTCCTGTTCATCATTTCCATGATACTACCGTCGGCATGTCACCCTGTCGACTCCTACGATACCGATCCACGGGGCAACTTTGAAGCCCTGTGCGACATCCTTGACAACCATTACTGTTTTTTCCGTGAGAAAAACATCGACTGGGATAATATCCGCACCCGCTACGCAGCCATGATAGCACCCGATATGTCCTCGCAGGAGCTCTTTCAGGTATGCTCCGATATGCTCGGCGAGCTTCGCGACGGACACACCAACCTCTCCACCCCATTCGCCACATCCTACTATCGGGCATGGTGGAGCGACTACCCGCAGAACTACAACGCGCGCATCATCGAGCAAAACTACTTCAATTTCAACTACACCTCTCTCGGAGCATACTACTACGGTATCCTGCCGCAGAACGTCGCCTATATCCGTTGCCCCTCATTTGAGTACACTCTTGGCGACGGCAACTGGAACTACATTTTTTCATTCATCGCTACCTGCGATGCACTCATTATCGACATACGCGATAACGGCGGTGGACGCATGGACTACGTTGAGCCACTTGTTTCACACTTCATCACCGAGCGCACACTTGTGGGCTACATATCCCACAAGACCGGCCCGGCGCACGATGATTTTTCCGAGCCCTACCCCTATTACTTCGATCCGGCACCCGACCCCTCCATTTTGTGGCAGAAACCCGTTGCCGTACTCACTAACCGATCCACATTCTCGGCCGCCAACAACTTCGCCTCGATCATGAAGCTGCTTCCGCAGGTGAAACTCATAGGAGCCACAACCGGCGGCGGTTCAGGCATGCCATTCTCATCCGAGCTCCCCAACGGGTGGGGCATACGCTTCTCAGCCTGCTCCATTCTCGACGCTCAGGGCAATCCCACCGAGTGGGGCGTAGAGCCGTCACCCGGCTGCGCAGTCGACATGGATCCGCAAGCCGCCCTCGACGGACACGACACCATCCTCGACCACGCCATCGCCACCCTCCTCACAAAATAAAGTAGGGACGCACGGTTCGTGCGTCCTCCACCCCTCGTGCGTCCTCCATGCCCGTGAAACGGGCGTCACAACTGTCAGCACCGGGTGACCGCAGGGAACCCGGTGTAACTGGAACAATCCTATTGAGCTGCGGAGCTGCGAAACACTCCCAGCGCAGACCTCCACCCCTCGCGCGTCCTCCATGCCCGTGAAACGGGCGTCACAACTGTCAGCACCGGGTGACCGCAGGGAACCCGGTGTAACTGGAACAATCCTATTGAGCTGCGGAGCTGCGAAACACTCCCAGCGTAGGGACGCACGGCTCGTGCGTCCTCCTGATTACTAGCGCACAAGACACTCCCCGTCCTCCCCGACCTCGTTTCACCCTTTCCTCGACATTTCCCGGGCAAGCGCAAACAACTTCGGGTTCACATGACAGTATCCACCCGGATTCTTATCAAGATAATCCTGATGATACTCCTCTGCGCTATAGAAATTACCTATAGGCATCACCTCAGTCACGATAGGCGCGTCATATCCCTTTTGCAGTTGAGCCAGAGCAGCCTCAATCACCTTGTGCTGTTCCTCAGTAGTGTAATATATTCCTGTTCGGTACTGCGTACCCACGTCGTTACCCTGACGGTTCTTTATAGTCGGGTCGATAGTCAGGAAAAACAGATTCAGAAGAAACCGCAGATCCACCACAGCCTCATCATACACCACCTTCACGGTCTCCACCGCCTGTGTCTCACCCGTTTTCACCTCACCGTAGCTTGGATTCTCAACCACCGAGTTAGCATACCCCACCTCAGTGTCAGTCACGCCATATATCTGTTTCATGAAATGCTCTGTACCCCAGAAGCATCCACCGGCAAAATAAATCGTAGCCATAAACTTATTATTTTTAGAGGGGGCGCGCATCCGCACGCCCCCCGATATTACACACACATCCCTACATGCCCGTGAAACGGGCGACACAACTGCCAGCACCGGGTGACCGGAGGGAACCCGGTGTAAGCTGCACATCCTCTGTGAGCTGCGGAGCTGCGAAACGCCCCCTCAAACCATTCGATTTGCAGGGACGCACCACGATGTGTCCATTACATCGCCGTCGAAGACGGCTAATAATATCAAGCCCCACATCGAGCCGAAGGCGATGGTGTGGGGTTCGTAATGCACCTCTCCTATCGGCCTCGGAGAGGTCGACTAATCTCCACCTCTTACTCGATCGCAACTTCAAGTATTCCCACCGAAGCGTCAGCCACCGGAGTCACATTGATTCTTATCGCATCCGTCGTCATCGGTTCTGCCGGATGCACCATATTGTACTGATCACCGTTCACACCATAGCTGTCGGTAGTATAAAGCTGCATCGGCACCCATTTTCCATCCTTCATGTAATCAAGAGTCCACGACTGCGGCAGTTTCACACCACCATTATCGTTGTACCAGTACACCGACACGCTCTCCACCTTCTGCGGCTCCTTCAGGTGTATCTCCACCTTCTGTGCGTCGCCGTTGCGCGGCCACGAAGTCCAGCGCGGTATAGTTCCGTCATTAGAGCTTGAAGGTATTTTCCCGTCAGCCACAGCGTATGGATCATCACCCGTGTAAGTGTATGTCACAAACACCTCCTTGACGTTACCCGTCGCAGGGAACATGCTTGCTACTGCCGACTCCGGATCGCTCGCAAACCACACGTTCATCGTCCCGTTGTCGCCGCGGTTATTCCATGCGTAGTACGGGAGTAGCGTCAGAGGGCCACTGTGCATCTTCTGCGTGCTGTCCACTGCCATGGCAGGGATAGTGAAGTAAGGTATTCCCGAAAGCACACCCTCGCTGAACCGGCCGGTTGTGCCCTGTTCGCCTATCTCACTCACAACATACGACGAAGCCTGATAATCATTGTCCACGCCCTCGGCACAGAGCACCAGCGGGCCGCGGGTCAGTGCCACGCGGTTCAGGTCTGCCTCTACGCGTTCATCAGCCTTAGAGTAGCGCAGCGGCATCGGTATTGTCATCTCGATCTTGTCGCCTGCATTCCACTTGCGTTTCACAGGCACAAAACCGTTCTGCATCTTGCCGCCTACCTCCTTGCCGTTCACCTTGATGGTCGGTTTTGCAGCCTTCACGTCATCCGCATAGCTGTAAAGCTCACCCGGAACAAACCTGTCGGTCGCCCATGTCGGGATGCGCATCCACATCGTGAATTCCTGACCCTCCTTCTCGGGAGTAACCTCGATCTCCACATTTCCGTCAAACGGATAGCCCGTGCGCTGTTTCAGGTCAACCTTGCCATTATCGAGTTCCACGACACCGTTGCTACCGACATATAGTGCGCAGTACACATCATCACCGTCATGAGTATAGATCATACCCGACACCTGCGGTATGAGGCGGGCCATGTTCGACGGACAGCACGCTGTACCGAACCACGGCGAGCGACCGGCACGACCGTGATTGAACGCCTTGCGGCCGTCAGCCTCGAGCACATTCACATAGAAGAAACGGTTACCCTCGATATTCACGCCGGCAAGCACATTGTTGTAGAGAGCCACCTCCGCCACATCAAGATATTTGGCATCTCCTGTGGCAAGGAACATGCGGTAGTTGAAAAGCACATTACCGACAGCCGCACAAGTCTCGTCGTAAGTGTCCTTGTTAGGAAGCACGTATGCCGGCCCGAAACCCTCGATACCCGGCACAGCGCCCAGACCGCCATTTATATGCATCTTTGCATCCACATAGTCGTGCCAGATGCTTTCAAGCGGTGCTATAAGCGTCGTGTCACCGGTTGCACCCATCACGTCAGCCATACCCGAGTAGAGATACATCGCTCTCACCGAGTGGCCGCTCACCTCGCGCTGATCCCTCACAGGTTTATGCTGCTGAGCATAATCGGCAGCCATCACGCCCTCACCGTCAGGTTTGTAAGTCACGCCACGAATGTCAATGAACTTCTTGGCCATGTCGAGATAAAGCGTGTCACCAGTCGCCTGATACATCTTCACAAGTGCGAGTTCGATCTCCTCATGACCCGGAGCCTGATTCACTGGCTTGCCATCATTATAGTTGGGATCCCCCTCAAAAAACACCTTGTTGATGTGGCGTGCATTCTTTTCAGCCACGTCAAGCCATTTCCGCTTTCCGGTAGCCTTGTAGTAAGCCACTGCACCCTCATACATGTGTCCCATGTTGTAAAGCTCATGGCTATGAACCACAAACGAGTACGGTTTGTCGCCCATTCCCCAGCCCCTTTTTATCATCGAGTCATCGACTTCAAATTGCTCATAGAGATACCCGTCCTCCATCTGCGCGTCAGCGATGATATCGATTATGCTGTCCATCTGCGCCTCGAGCACTGGATCACGCTCAAGTATCAGCAGATATGCCGCACCCTCCATCACCTTGAAAAGATCCGAGTCCACAAAGCGGGCGAGCGGCTCAAGCGGAGTCTTCTTCCCGGTTTTCAGATATTCACCCGTTCTTCTCAGATTCTCCACGGCGGGTTCGGTCTTGCCGAGTGAGAATGGCACGAGAGTCTCCTTCTGAGTCTTCAGTCGCGGAAGCCAGAACGAGTCCTCGAGAGCAACTTGCTCAAACGACACCGCCGTCAGAGTCTTGCGCTCGGTCGACGTGGTCGGGGTGCACGCTGTCACTGCGAGCAGCGCAGCCCCTCCCAATAATACTCTACAATCAATTCGTTTCATTCAGTTGATAAGGAATATGGTTTATTTGTTAAGCCGCGCTTCCTGTTGGGAGTAGATGCCATCTCAAATTCAAGCACTCCACCCTTCATGAGCTCGTCATGCGTCAGATAGGTTTTGTCAAACTTCTCACCGTTCAGTTTCACGCTCTTCACGTAGCGGTTCTTGTCGCTCACCTTTGGAGCTTTCACCTCAAGAGTCTTGCCGTTGCCGAGAGTCAGCTTGGCGTATGGGAGGTAAGGTGCACCCAGCACATATTGATCCGTGCCGGGGCATACCGGATAGAAGCCCAAGGCCGTAAACACATACCATGCCGACATCTGGCCGCAGTCATCGTTACCACAGAGACCGTCGATATTGTTGCGGTACATCCGGTTCATGATCTCGCGCACCCAATACTGCGTCTTCCACGGCTCACTTGTCCACGCATAGAGATAAGGTATGTGGTGGCTCGGCTCATTGCCATGCACATAGCAGCCGATAAGCCCCTCCTTCGTCACATCCTCTGTGTCCTTGTAGTACACTTCGGGAAATTCCATGATGAAAAGCGAGTCGAGATTCTCCACAAACTTCTTCTCACCGCCCATTTCATCTATAAGACCTGCAACATCATGCGGCACGAAGAATGAATAATTCCATGAATTACCTTCAAGGAAGCCCTCGTTATGCGTGTTTAGCAGACTGAACGGTTCTTTCCACGTTCCGTCGGAGTTTTTCGGGCGCGAGAACTTCAGCTCCGGGTCAAACACATTCTTGTAATTCATCGCCCGCTTCTTGTATGTGTCGGCAAGCTCCTTGTTTCCCGCCTTCTTAGCCGTGTTGTATATGCACCAGTCATCATAGGCATACTCCAGTGTCACCGACACTGCGCTGCCATCCTTGTCGTATGGCACGTAACCCATCGACATATAGTCGTCGAGATGCTCATAGTAAGGAATCGTTGCCGAACTGTTCATAGCCTCAAGAGCCACCTTCGGGTCAAGATTGCCACCCTTGGCGTATGCGTCGGCAAGCACCGAAACGGCATGATAACCGGCCATACACCAGTTCTCGTTACCCATGTGCGACCACACCGGCAGAGCCTTGTGTACACTCTGTTCATAGTGAGCCATCATCGACTTGGCCATGTCTGCACCCTTCTCCGGGAAGATCACGTTCATGAGCGGATGCTCGGCGCGGAACGTGTCCCATATCGAGAACACCGTGTAGTTCGTGAACCCGTCCGCCTGATGGATATTGTGGTCAAGACCGCGGTACTTTCCATCCACATCCATGTAGACCGACGGATTTATCATCGTGTGGTAAAGCGACGTGTAGAGCATCGCAAGCTGGTCGGTTGTACCTTCCGCCTCGATCATGTCAAGACTCTTGTTCCAGTCATCGGTCGTCTGGGCGAGGATCGCGTCAAAATTCTTACCTCCCGTCTCGGCGCGCAGATTCTTCAGCGCCCCCTCGGTGCTGACGCCCGAAAGCCCCACCTTCACCTCAACCTGTTTTGATTCCGGCAGATCGAAATCAAAATATGCCACAACCTTGCGCCCGGCCATTTCCGGGAAATTCTGATGCTGTCTAAATTTTCCCCAGCCACCGTTGTAAAGCGGTTTCTGTTTGTCTATGAACCCGTAATTAGTGATCGGCTCCGAAAATTCTATGGCAAAATACGTGTAGTTTGTACGGGCCCAGCCGTTGGTGATTCTGTAGCCTGTTATAAGGCTGTCATTCTCCACACGCATATACGTCCAAAGCGTTTTCCCGTCATAGTTGTAAATACCATGATCCATGTCAAGCACCACATGACCGGCATTCACACTATTAGGATAAGTGTAGCGGTGAGCGCCGGTGCGTTGCGTGGCTGTCAGTTCGGCGCGTATGCCGTAGTCATCCAGCGTCACGGCATAATATCCCGGACGCGTCACCTCAGTGTCGTGATTGAAACGCGACCGATACCCTTTCGAGGTGTCCGACGCCTCTCCCGGCACAAGTATATGCTCCCCAGTTGCCGGCATGATAAGCACATCACCGAGATCGCTGTGTCCCGTGCCGCTCAGATGCGTGTGGCTGAACCCGACAATCGTGGTGTCGCGGTGCTGATAACCCGCGCAATACTCATACGTGCCCGGCTGATACTTACCGTCGATGTTGTGAGGCACATTTTCCGTGTCAGGGCTCAGCTGAACGATACCGAAAGGCGCACAGGCACCCGGAAACGTATGCCCCATCCCGTTCGTGCCGATTATCGGATTTACATACGACGCATTGTTCTTAGGCGCCGAAGCCCACACGCTGCCGCCGAGCGACATTGCTGCCGCCACGACCGCCGCGTTGATCTTGTTGATTGAAAACATAGCTGCTATAAACTTGATAGATTGGTTATGATATTCTTTTATTGGCGTGTCACCGGGAACTCCGTGATGCGCAGGGTCGTGCAGCCGTAAGGGATCAGCACGATATCCTCCACCGATCCTAAGTCGGCCTGCGACTGATCGCTGTAAGGCATCGGACCGGCCGACTCATTGTAGAGTTGCCAGTTATTGATTCTGCGCCCTTTTCCGCGAAGTTCTATTGGAGCATTCTTCTGGTTCCACGGATATTCCGTTGTCGGATGCTCGACCACTTCAAACACATTTTGCAGATTTTCCGCCTTGATATCCTTTGCCTGTAGGCAGTAGTTCCACGGAGTCGACGGCTCGACTTCATAGTAGAAATTACCATGGCTGTGACTCACGCGCTCGTCATTCTCAACTTTTCTCCACTTCTCGCCGATCTTGAGGGCATACACGAGCGGGCCGCGCTCCACTGTGGCCGAGTTCTCATACCAGCGCGAAACCGACACCTCCATAGGCATCTCCAGCTCCACGCGGTCACCGTTCTTCCAGTTTCGGTTGAGAGCGATGATTGAACCGGCGCTTCCCTTCGACGCTTCCTCGCCGTTCACCTTCACAGTTGCTTCCTTGCACCAGCCCGGCACGCGCAGTTCAAGCGGGAAATCGGCCGACTTCACCTTCTTGTCGGGATATGATATTTCAAACTTCACCGTTCCCTCAAACGGGTACATCGTATCCTCATTGATTTTCACTTCCACACCGTTAGCCACCTTTGCCGTAACGGTCGACGGAGCATAGTAAAGAGCGGCAAGACCGCGGTCACTTGTTGCGAACCAAAGATCACGTGTGAACTTAGGCCATCCCTGATGCAGATTCGCCGTGCAGCACGGGTAACCTGAAAGAAGGCCGAACACCTGATCCGTTCCGTGATACGCCACATTGAAATTGCGCGGAGCCATCGACACCTTCACCTGATTCAGCTGCTGGAAATATTGACGCGCATCGCAGTCATCCGTCACCTGAGTCGGCAGCGCGTTGAAAGCCACACGCTCGAGCCAGTCAGCCCAGTCAGTGCGTCCGGTTATCTCTATCATCTTTTCCAGCGAGTACATCATCTCCACAGCCGTGCAAAGTTCCGATCCCTGCGTCGGATTACCGGTATGCAGCCACTCGTCACCTCCATAGAGACCCGTCGGCCAGCCGTGATAATGCCGCAAATCATGTGCCATCATGTCTATCGACTTCAGGTGTGTGCTGTCCTTCGTAGCTTGGTATCTCACCACAGGCTGCTTGAGTCCTTGGGCCAGATTCACGCAATGCTCGCTGAAAAGCGTGTGCATCATCTCCCTGTCAAGAAAACGTCCCGTCCAGTCATCCGTCTGGGCTGTCAGCACATCGCCGAGTTCGAGCAGAAATTCATCACCCGTGATATTGTAAAGCCAGTACACCACAAGCAGATTGTCGCCACCGCGCTTCTTCCCCCAGAAAGTCCAGTGCCCGAGCGGAGTATCTTTCAGGTGCTCGAGCTGATATTTGAAATATTTGGTCATGAACGGTATGACCCTTTCGTCACCCGTAGCATCATAATATTGCTGAAGCACTTTAAGAACCACCATTTTAGGCCACCAGTCCTGCGCGTTGTCGCGCTGTAGGCCGGCTTCTGGAGCACGGTCTGTGTCAGGCCCGAAATAGCCGTCAGGACGTTGGCTGTTCAGCGTCCATTCGATCCACGGCTGCACCTTATCCTTCAGTTTCTGATCATCAAGTATGTATGCCAGGGGCAGAAGACCGTCGATCCAGTACGGGCCTCTTTCCCACACATCACCGTCACCCCCGAGCCAGCCGTTACGCTTGCCCATCACCGGCTCATAGAGTTCATCGAGATGCCCCGTCATGCCGTTGGCCATCCTTTCCATCTGGTCTTTCAGCCATCCTTCCGGTTTAACGTCACCTATGGGCAACTCCATGTAGTGCTTGTCGATAAGCGGAGCGCGGTTGGCAAGATACAGTGAATTATTATCCTCTCCACGCAGTGGCAGAGCACCCATGAGCAGCCCCGCACACACCGTTGCGATATATACCTTTTTCAGCATTGCTGTATTCCTTTTTACTGTGATATCCTATAGTGATTGGTTTTATTTATTATGCAAATCTAATATTTCTAATATTTTTTCACAACATCACCTTACGCTTGATATGAATAAAAACCATAACTTTGCATAACATTCCGTTTTGAAATAAACACAAACATTATAACATGCGTCGCTACAACCTCATTAACGACTCGCTCGGTTGGCTCTGCTTTATCATCGCAGCATTCACTTATCTGCTGACGGTAGAGCCCACCGCAAGCTTCTGGGACTGCCCGGAATTTATATCTCAGGCATTTAAGCTCGAAGTCGGGCATCCGCCGGGCAACCCTATATTCATGCTTGCGGGTCGGTTCTTTGTCAACTTTGTAGGTGGCGACCCCACAAAAGTGGCATTGGCCGTCAACTCCATGTCGGCGCTCCTTAGCGCAGGCACGATTTTGCTGATGTTCTGGACGATTACCCATTTCGTCCGTCGGCTCATTGTCTCCGATGATGCCGCTGAGATCTCGCTTCCAAAGATGATTGCCATCTTCGGCTCAGGACTTTGCGGCGCGCTCATGTACACTTGGAGCGACACATTCTGGTTCTCGGCAGTCGAGGGCGAGGTCTACGCTTTCTCCTCATTCTGCACCGCGCTTGTCATCTGGCTTATCCTCAAGTGGGAGAACCGCGCCGACATGCCGCATAGCGATCGTTATCTTGTCCTCATCGCTTATGTGATAGGCATATCAATCGCCGTGCACCTACTCAACCTCCTCTGCATCCCCGCGATCGCCCTTGTCATCTACTACCGCAAGTTCCGCGACACCACTGCCAAAGGATCGCTTATCACGCTCGCCCTCTCGGCCGTTGTCGTTGCACTTATCCTCTACGGACTCGTGCCGGGATTCATTGAGATTGCGCAGTATTTCGAGCTATTCTTCGTCAACACCCTTCACACCTCCTACAACTTCGGTGTGCTTGTCTACGCCGTTCTCCTCGTCGCAGCACTCATCTGGTGTGTGTGGGCGCTCTACCGTGGCACCGACGTCCGCGCCATCCGTTGGTCGTTCCTCCTTGCCATCCTCCTCTCCGGCATACCCTTCATCGGTGAATCACTTTGGATTCCGGTTATCCTCACCGGCGCGCTCGCAGCTTATCTGTGGTTTGCTCCGCGACTACCCATCCGCATCCTTTGCCTCACCGCCCTCAGCGTGCTTGTCATGTTCGTCGGATACTCCTCCTATGCCCTCCTGCTCATCCGCAGCTCGGCAAATCCCCCGATGAACCAGAACGCCCCCGACAACGTCTTCAGTCTCGGCAGCTATCTCAACCGCGAGCAGTACGGCGAGAATCCCCTCCTCTACGGTCAGTCATTCAAATCCGAGATTGTCTACGAGCTCGACGATGCCGGTTACTTCTCACCCAAAGTCACCCACGGCAAGACGCTCTACAGCAAAGCCGTGCCCGACTCCACCGACACCACGCCCCGCTACGTGGCCACAGGCGAGAAGATTTCCTACAACTGGGAGCCCAATATGTTCTTCCCACGCATGTATAGCACCGCACCCAACCATCCGCAGGCCTACCTCGAGTGGATAAGTGCCACCGAGGACGAGCTACCCTACGTTCAGGTTGAAAACGTGCTCTACAAAGACGGCACACCCTTCATGCAACAGGGTGTACCCTATACCACCACTGCCCAGATGCCCACACAGGCGCAGAACCTCCGCTACTTCCTCAACTACCAGCTCAACTACATGTACTGGCGCTACTTTATGTGGAACTTCGCCGGACGTCAGAACGACTTGCAGGGACAGGGAGAACCAAACCGAGGAAACTGGATTTCAGGCTTCTCCGCCATCGACAACTACCGCCTTGGCGATCAGGAGCTTCTCCCCTACGATCAGGGCGAAGGCAACAAAGGCCACAACGTCTTCTACATGCTTCCCCTCATCATGGGCATCATCGGACTCCTGTGGCAGGCTTTCTACAGCAAGCGAGGCATCGAGCAGTTCTGGATCGTATTCTTCCTCTTCTTCATGACTGGCATAGCCATTGTCCTCTACCTCAACCAGCCCCCGTTGCAGCCTCGCGAGCGCGACTATGCGTTTGCCGGATCATTCTACGCCTTTGCGATATGGGTTGGCATGGGAGTGGCGGCCATCTATAGCCTCCTCTCATCGGCTCTTGCCAAAAATAAGACTGAAGAGACTGGCAGCAAAGGCATGATTGCCGCCTGCATCGCGCTTGTCATTGGGCTTATCGTGCCCTTGCAGGTCGTGTCGCAGACGTGGGACGACCATGACCGTTCCGGCCGCTTCACCACCCGCGACTACGGCATGAACTACCTCTCGAGTCTCGACGAGAACGCCATCATATTCACCAACGGCGACAACGACACATTCCCCCTCTGGTACGCTCAGGAAGTCGAGGGCTTCCGCACCGACGTCCGCGTGGTCAACCTTTCCTACCTCACCACCGACTGGTACGTCAATCAGATGCGCATGCCCACCTACAACGCTCCCGGCATAGAGATGCAGGCTCAGCCCTCCGACTATGCCTACGACCGTTTGCAGGTTTCCACTTTCCCCGAGCAGACGCCCGCAACGGCCATGCCCGCGCTCGATGCGCTCAAGGGCTTGTATGCCTCCGGAGGCAAAGTGCCTGAGTTCCCCTCCAAGAAGGTCTACATCCCCGTCGACATCGACGCTTCCGTCGAGGCCGGAGTGATTGAGCCGTCCGAGAAAGAGGCTGCCGACCCATTCATTGCCACCGAGCTTCCCGGCAACCGCATGACGCTTTCCAATGCCATTTCGCTCGACATGATAGCCACAAGCGCTGCCAACGGGTGGAACCGTCCCGTCTATTTCGCGATGACCGTTCCCACATCCTACTATCTCGGTATGGAGTCCAACCTCCGCAACACCGGTCTCGCTTATCAGGCATCTCCCATCCACACCGAGATCACCGGCTACGAGCTTCCGGTCAACACCGAGAAGATGTACCGCAACATCACCGAGAAATTCCGTTGGGGTGGACTCGATGAGATACCCGACGACGGCACCGTCTATCTCGACGAGACTGTCCGCCGCATGGTCACAACCCACCGTTCATCCATGCTCGACCTTGCCACCGCCCTCTACAACGAAGGCGTTGAGGCACTCGCCCTTAATCCCGACTCAGTCGCATCCGATCCAAAGGCTTTTGCAACCGACCGGTTCGCAAAATCAATCGAGATACTCAACCTCATGGAAGAGAAACTCCCCTACCGTTTCTCCCCCTATGCCATTCAGATCGGCCAGCAGATCGGCGACCTCTACACGCGCCTCGGTGAGCAGACTGGCAATCAGGATCTCATCAAAAAAGGACTCGGCATCATCCACGACGAGATTCTGCGTTGGGCTGCTTATGAACCTTACTTCCGCGACCTGCGTCGCCGCGGACTTTACAACAATGTGAGCCGTGCCGACCGCTATGCCACAACCTATACTGTTTCGCTCATCAACACCTACTACGACGCCGGTGGCGACATCAACACCCTCGGCGAGAGCCTCGACAGTCTTGGTATCGACATCAGCGGAATACTCGAGAGCGCCCAGTCCGGCGCTACCGAGTAAAAAGCGGCAGAACAAACACGCACGTTTGGGATGCACCTCATCGAACGTCCTCCGCGGCTTTATCGCTGGCTATTCGGCAAAGCCCTTTGGCGTATGCCGCGCACAGACCGCAAGTGTGTCTATCTCACTTTCGACGACGGCCCAATTCCCGGCGTCACCCCGTGGGTGCTCGATATCCTGAGGCAGCACGACGTCCGCGCCACATTTTTCATGGTTGGAGAAAACGTCCTGCGCAACCCTGACCTGCTCCGTCAGGTCAGGGATGCCGGACACGCCGTCGGCAATCACACGCTCTCCCACATGCAGGGCATGAAAAACTCATGCGCCGACTTCATCAGCAACGTTGAGCGCGGAGCCGAAATTACCGCAAGCCGTCTGTTCCGTCCACCCCACGGGCTTATGACACTCGCGCAGATACGTGCCGTACGCCGCAAAAACCGGCTCATAATGTACGACCTTGTGACCCGCGACTATAGCCGTTTGCTCTCCCCCGACGATGTCGTGCGCAACGTCCGCCGCTACACGCGCGATGGTTCGCTCATCGTTTTCCACGACTCCCTCAAAGCGTGGCCCAATCTCCGTCAGGCACTCCCGCGTGCCATTGAGTGGCTGAAAAGACAAGGTTATGAATTTGGAGTCCTTCAGTAAGGAAGCACTTTTGCATCAGGCCGCCCAAGCCGGAGCCGTCGCTTGTGGAGTAGCACCGTGCCAACCCGTTTCAGCCGAAACCCGATCCACATTCTGCCGGTGGATTGACTCAGGCTGCCATGCCACCATGGACTACATGACGCGCTATCCCGACCTGCGCATGAACCCCGACGGACTCCTCCCCGGTGCCCGATCCGTCATCTCCTTTGCCTTTCCCTATTATCACCCGTCCGCTCCCGGCAATTCCGACGTCATTTTCGCCCGCTATTCACTTGGCGACGACTACCACGACGTTATCCGCGCCCGCCTTACCCCCGTTGCGGCATGGATAGCATCAGCTTGCGCAGCCGAGACGCGCATTTGCGTCGACACCGCCCCCATCTTCGAGCGTTATTGGGCGCAGCAGGCCGGCATAGGCTTTTGCGGACTAAATGGATTGATTATTGTGCCCGGCATAGGCAGCTGGGTACTGTTAGGTGAGATACTCACCACCGCCGTCATCCCCCCCGACGCCCCATCACTGCAATCCTGCGGAGAATGCCGCCGTTGCATCGAAGCCTGTCCCGGCCAAGCCATCCGCCCCGACCGCACCGTCGACGCCCGCCGTTGTCGCTCCTTCCTCACCATCGAGAGCCGCGATACCCACCTCCCCGCCGACGTTTCACTCGGTCGGCGCATCTACGGCTGCGACATCTGTCAGGAAGTCTGCCCATGGAACGCCACCCCCGCCGTCACAACAATAAAAGAATTTTTCCCCCGGCCTGAAATCCTGTCGCTCACCCGTCGTGACATCCTCGGCATGGATCAGGAGCGCTTTTCACTAATCTTCCGCAAAAGCGCCATAAAACGCGCCAAACTCACTGGCCTCCACCGCAACACCCTCCCCCGGTGAAAACTACAGCCCCATCCCGATCCCAAACAATGCGAAATCATAAACGCAAGGATCCTCCGGCCTGAACTCTCTGAGCCTGCCCGTCAGCTGCTCCACAGCCTTTCGGTCAGTCGATTTGCGTTCAAGCAAACCCAGCTGTCGCGACACATCCGACACATGCACATCCATCGGGATAAACAGTTGGCTCGGCCTAAGCACTTTCCACACCCCCATATCTACAATCCCGTCATCCCTCACGAGCCAGCGCAGAGCCATGTTCACCCGCTTCAGAGCCGTCGTGTCGATATTCACAGGCAGGCAACGGCTATCCGTTTTACCATCGTTAGCCTCCCTCAGCACCTCACTTAGAAGTTTCACAAAAGTCCACGCCGGCAGCTCGCTTTCAGCCGCACCGCTTTTAGCAGCTACCCCCTCGATCGTACCGTAACGCTCAAAGGCGAGTTTAAGCCCGCGCAGATAATACTTCAGGTTTCTCCCGAAAAAAGTGCGGTGTATATTCAGCTCATCAGGAATCTCCTCCCACGCACCTTCCATAATGAATGCGTGAGGGTCATCAGCCATCAACCCCATGAGCTTGTCGCAGTCACGGCATATCATCTTTCGGTTGCCCCATGCTATCGTAGCCGAAAGCAGCGAAGCAGCCTCGATATCCTCCTGCTTCTCAAACCGCCGTGGAAACTGCACCGGATCCTCCCCTATAAACGCCGGCGAGTTTATACGCTCAGCCTCCACATCAAGCAACTCCTTCAGCGCACACCATTCCATCTTTGTTCTGATAATTCGTTCCGTAATTAATTTAATCGCATAACTGTCTGTAGGGGCGCGCGAAAGCACGCCCATTCAGCCCGTGAAACGGGCGACACACCTGTCAGCACCGGGTGACCGAAGGGAACCCGGTGTAACCGGCACACCCTATTGAGCTGCGGAGCTGCGAAACAACCTGTACATAGGCGCGAAAGCACGCCCACCTCCGACTCGTCCGACTTGTCTGACTTGTCCGACCGTCGCCCAGAGTAGGGACGCACGGCTCGTGCGTCCTCCTGATTACCAACGTGCGACTTCCCGCCCGTTTCATCCGCGCACTCCGAGTTCTCTCATCTCCACACACTTATCTGTGTATCGCCCACGGATGAAACAGATTCTTCAGTGCGATTCGCGTCTCCCTCACCATGTTCGACATCGGCGTGATTATCGGCGTGAACGTGTCCGACCGTTCCGGGGCGATCACCTTCAGCCCCTTGTGACAGCATGTTATCTCCGCCTTCTCGCTGAGTTCGCGCGGTTCGCCATCTATATGTGCGGCGATCGATCTGGCCGAGTTGCATCTGATGCTCACCGTCGGCACGCGCATCGTCTCAATGAGTATATTTTTATTGATAAAACCCGTAAAAAGATCCACTCCCACAAGCGCCTGAGCCACAGGATTACCGGCATGTACTATCGTCACATCCACAAAACCGTCGTCTATCCGCGCTTCAGGAGCGATATAGGCATTGTTACCATATTGCGACGTGTTGCACACAGCCACAAGAAAAGCCCTCTCAGTAAGCACCTTCTCACCTGTGTTGATTGTATATTCCGCAGGATTGAAATTCAGGAACTCCGTCAGTGCGCTTTTCAGATAAGTCACAAGACCACGCCCCGGCTGTTTTGAGAATGCGTGCGTCACAGCCGCGTCAAACCCCACACCGAACGTGCAGAAAAACGCCTCCCCGTTCATCGTGCAGTAATCGATATCCCTCACATTCCCCTCCATGATCACATTCATCGCCCCGTCGAGATCCACAGGGATACCTAAATGACGCGCCAACCCGTTACCGCTTCCCATCGGCATGATTGCGAGCGGAACATCCGTCTCACATAGAGCCTTGGCCGTTTCGTTCACCGTTCCGTCACCACCCACTGCTATTACAGTCTTTGCGCCGCGGGCGCAGGCCTCGCGCGCAAGTCGGGTCGCATCACCCGGTCCTTCAGTGTATAGCACCTCGACCTCATGCCCGAGAGCACGCAGGCGGTCAGCACCCTCATTAGCCGATGCCTCCTTAGATGTTGTCCCCGAAGCCGGGTTTACCACTATTGCGATACGTCCTTCCGCCAGACTCATAATATCTTATCAGCTTGTCTTAGTTTCTGAATGTGATCTGTTGCAAATTTACACAAAAATTAAGAAAACTACATCCCTCAGATGTTATAGAATAAAGGGCTTTTAATTAACTTTGCCTTTAATCATTTTCTAAACTTATATTAAACAGTGCGCAGAATATTCTCCTTTATAGCAGCTATAGCCGTTATCGCATCCGTTTCGGCAAACACACGCAGTCCTAAGAACGAAGTTGCACGCAACCTCGACATCTTCAACGCCCTCTACAAAGCGTTGCAGACCTCCTACGTCGATTCTATCGACGCCACAAAGTCGATCAACACTGCGATATATTCGATGTTGGCCAACATTGACCCCTACACCGAGTACTTCCCCGAGGACGATCAGGAAGAATTTATGTCGATCAGCACAGGTGAATATGGCGGAATAGGCAGCCTTATCACCCAGCCGTTGAAACCCGACAGAATCACCCCGAAAAGCCCCACACGCGTGTCAGCTCCACGCGAGGGCAGCCCCGCGGCACGTGCGGGTTTGCGTCCCGGCGATATTTTCCTGACCATCGACGGCGACACAGTCACATCCCTCCTCTCCTCCAAGATTAGCGAGAAGCTGAAAGGACAGCCCGGCACAACGGTTAAAGTCACCGTCAAGCGCCCCTATGTCACCGACTCGATTCTCTCCTTCGACATCGTTCGTGAGAAAATCAACATCAACCCCGTCCCCTATTTCGGGATGCTCACCGACGGCAAGACCGGCTACATCAACCTTGAGACATTCAACGAGAAAAGCGCTCAGGCAGTCCGTGATGCCCTGCTCGACCTCAAGAAGCAGGGTGCAACATCCCTTGTCCTTGACCTCCGCGGCAACGGCGGCGGCATTCTCGAGGGAGCGGTTCAGATTGCCGGACTCTTCCTCCCAAAAGGCACCGAAGTTGTCAAGACACGTGGACGCGGACTCGTCAACGAGAAAACCTACAAGACCACCGAGCGCCCCGTCGACACCGAGATACCCATTGCCGTCCTCACCGACATCAACACCGCATCTTCCTCCGAAATCCTCTCAGGTGCCCTTCAGGATCTCGACCGTGCGGTTGTTATCGGGCAGCGTTCTTTCGGCAAAGGACTTGTGCAGTCGTCACGTCCGCTACCTTACAACGGACTTCTCAAAGTCACCATCGCCCGCTACTACACCCCCAGCGGACGCTGCGTTCAGGCCATCGACTACTCCCACCGAAACCCCGACGGCACAGTCAGCCGTGTACCCGACTCCCTCACCAACGTCTTCCATACTGCCGCCGGACGTGAGGTGCGCGACGGTGGAGGCATAACCCCCGACATCCAGCTTGAGCTTCCGAAGCTCAATAACTTCACCGCCAACCTCCTCTACACCGAGAACGCGCCATTCAATTTCGCATCCTACTATCGCAACAATAACCCCGAAGTGCTCCCCGCCTCCGAGTGGGAAGTGACCGACGACATCTACGAGCAGTTCAAATCCTTCGTCACACCCGACTCACTCCAGAAAGATCGCATCTGCGAGGTGCTTATCAGTGAATTTGAGAAAGCATCCGAAGCCGAAGGCTATCTCAACGACGATGTGAAAGCGACGCTGTCCACACTCCGATCGCAGATCAAACCCGACCTCAGTCACGACCTCGACATTAACCGCGACATTATCGCCGACGAGATTGCAAAAGAGATCATGACCCGTTACTACTACGACGCCGGACGCATCGAGCAGAGCCTGCGCAACGATCCCGAAGTAGCCAAAGCCATGGAGATCCTCTCCGACCCCGCCCGCTACAAAGCCATCCTCACCCCACAGCCTTCCACTGCCGTCGAAAACTGAAAATAAACCCCTTCAACAAGAGTAGTGGCGTGCGAAAGCACGCCCACCCAGCCCGTGAAACGGGCGTCACAACTGCCAGCACCGGGTGACCGAAGGGAACCCGGTGTAACCGGCACACCCCTATTGAGCTGCGGAGCTGCGGAACACATCCGATTCTTGCGCATTCACCCTCCCAGAGTAGGGACGCACGGCTCGTGCGTCCTGCTTAATTTACAAATTCCACATTTTTCATCCCACATGCCCCGTCGGCTTCTGCTTCCCGTTATTCTGCTTCTGGCCATTTATGCCCGAGCCGATGATTGGGTGCATCATCTGCCGTTTGGTGGTGTCGACGGCATAGCCGAAACATCCCGCAGAGTCTACTACACCTCCCTCGGCGCCCTCTACGCCTACGACAAAAAGCACTCCGAGACACTTGCCCTCTCGCCGCATGACTACCTCAACGATATAGGCGTCACTGGCATCTACGCCCGCCCCGGGGCCGATGCGATTGCCGTAACCTACGCCTCCGGCAACATTGACCTTATCCGCGACGATGGCACTCTTGTCAATCTCCCCGACATAAAGACCTCCCGCCTTTCACCGCGTGAGATTCATGGCGTCGCATTCTCCCCCGACCTATCCGCGATGTGCGTTGCCACAGGCTTCGGTGCAGTCCTTTTCGATCTGCACCGCAATGAAGTGCGCAGCCACCTCCGCACCCCTCACCCTGTCGATGCCGTTACCTTCATCGGTTCTGATCCTGCCATCCTCACTCAAGGCCAATGGCTTATGCTCCCCTCCGGCTCACCGTTTGACAACATCGTGAGTTGGCAAGAAACTCCCGCATCCGCTCTCCCCGACCGTGATGCCGGCATCACCCCCTCCTCACTCCCTCAAGCCATAGCCGCATCATGCGTCTCCGCCACATCCGGGCTGTCTCAGGTCTGGGTGGGCACCCCCGATGGGTTGTGTTGCTACGACCTCTCATCATCTCGACCCACGCTGAAAATCGGCCCCGTGCGTCCCGGCGAAATGAGCGTGGCCGACGTCAACATGCTTCGCCTTGCACCCTCCGGCAACCTCTACATCGGCACTCGCGGCAACTCCAACGTCCACATCAACCGCTCCACAGGCAACATTGCCCGACTCTGCCGACTCACCCCCTCCGGCATCTTCCATGACCTTACCCCCTCGTCGGCTTCTGCCTTGTCAGGAAAACTCCCCGACGACTCCGGCCACCTTTTCGACCTCACATTCATTCGTGAAGACCCCGATGACCCATCCATGCACTATGCCGGGGCACTTTTCGAAGGATTTTATGCCCTCGACGGCCGCGAGGAAATCGCTCATTTCTATCTCGACAACACCCGCTTTCTCGACAACTGGGGCGTCCGTGTCATGGATATCGCCTTTGATCCACGCGGCGGCATGTGGGCCTATTCCGAAGCACCCGACCGGGCCCCAATGATTCACTTTCTTCCGCAGGCATCCCGCAACAGCATCCCAGCCGTCACAGCCGCCGACTGGACACCTGTCGATTTCACCGCAGGCGTTATTTCCGGACGCGACTGCACCGCAGTCATGGCATCCTCCGGCCGCTACATCTACTCCATGGGATCGGCCGACATCTACGTCTACGACACCGCTGCCACACTCTCCCTATCCGACGACAGCGGCTCATGGGCACGCTCATTCGTCACCACCGAAGGCGTTTCTCTCCCCGTCACACGCGTCTGCTCCATCATGGAAGATCCCTCCGACCTCTCCCTTTGGATAGGCACCGACATCGGCATCCTTGTCGCCCCCCGGCCATGGGAGATAACCGACGGAGCAATCACCGTCTCCCGCCCCAGAGTCAGCCGCGACGACGGCACCTCACTTGCCGATTACCTTCTTGCCACCGAGCGCATCTACGGCATTGCCACAGATCCGCTTGGCAACAAGTGGATCGCCACCGCCGCATCCGGCGCATTCCTTGTCTCACCCGACGGCTCCCGTATCCTCCGGCACTTCACCCCCGACAACTCCCCCCTCCCCGTCAGCGAAGTCCGCGCCGTAGCCTGTCGCCCCGACGGCACAGTCTTTTTCGGCACATCCTACGGTCTATTGGAATATCAGTCCGACTACCGTCCCGGCACCGACAGCTTTTCCGAAATATCCATTTATCCCAACCCCGTGCGACCCGACTACCTTGGCGACGTCATAATCGACGGACTCCCCGACAGTTCCGTTGTAAAGATTATCGACAGTTCAGGCAACATTGTCGCACAGCTTCGCAGCGAAGGAAGCCGCATCCGCTGGAATCCCCGAAGCACCCCGCGTCCCCTTCCCGCCGGCATTTACCACATCATAGGAACCTCCCCCCACCACGCCGGCCGCCCCCTCGGCAAACTCGCCCTCATCCGCTGATC
>CAMWSY010000013.1 GCA_947176995.1 uncultured Porphyromonadaceae bacterium
CAGCACTCGCACCTGAAACGAGCGCGTCTACCATTCCGCCACCTGGGCTTTTGTGACTGCAAATGTAGGAGGTTTCTGTGATTCTACCAAATTTATGACCGTTTTTTTTGAGAAAAAAGCTAATTTTGTTGTAAAATAGATTGCAATGGAATCGAGAATGATGATAAAACCTGACTTTGATGCTCTGTCGGATCAATGGGACCGCGAACATCTCTGGCACCCATATACTTCTACAATAAATCCTTTGCCTACTTATAAGGTTGACCGTGCGGAGGGATGCCGTATTATTCTTGCGGACGGGACTGAGCTTATAGACGGCATGGCATCATGGTGGTGCATGATCCACGGATATAATAATACCGCTATTAATGAGGCTATCGAAACGCAGGTGAAGAAGGTGGCACACGTGATGTTCGGCGGTTTGACACATGAGCCTGCAATCAAACTCGGAAAGCTGCTGCTCGGCATAGCTCCAAAGTCAATGAACAATGTTTTCTTTGCTGATTCGGGCTCTGTGGCTGTGGAGGTGGCGATGAAAATGGCTGTTCAGGCGGCTATTTCGGCTTCGGGGAGTCACAAGAAAACTAATTTCGCAACTATACGCTCCGGTTATCACGGTGACACATGGAATGCAATGAGTGTGTGTGATCCCGTGACGGGAATGCATGGGGCATTCGGAAGTGCGTTGCCTGTGAGATATTTCGTGCCGCAACCTAAGTCGCGTTTCGGAGGGGAATGGAACGATGATGATTTCAAACCTATGCGCGAATTACTTGCAGAGAAGCATGATGAGATTGCCGGAGTTATTGTAGAACCTGTCGTGCAGGGCGCGGGGGGCATGTGGTTTTATCACCCACAATATCTGCGTGAGCTTCGCAAGGAGTGCGACCGCTACGGGATATATCTGATATTCGATGAGATAGCAACGGGATTCTGGCGCACGGGAAGGTGTTTTGCATGGGAACATGCCGGAGTCGAACCTGATATAATGTGTATAGGCAAGGGACTTACTGCCGGTTATCTGACCATGAGTGCTGTACTGACTACCAAGGAGGTAGCAGACACGATATCGCGTGGTGAGGCGGGCGTGATGATGCATGGCCCGACGTTTATGGGCAACCCGCTGGCATGTGCAATCGCCTGCAAATCAATCGAGCTACTTGCCGAACAGGATATGCATGAAAGGATAGCACACATCAACGGAATAATGGAGGAGGAACTGCGGGCCGCAGAGGGGATGAAGTGTGTGAAGGATGTGCGTACGCTTGGCGCAATCGGCGTTGTGGAGACTGTTGATCCCGTCGATGTGGGTAAGTTCCAGCGCAGATGTGTCGAGCTGGGAATATGGGTACGTCCATTCGGACGCAATGTCTACATCATGCCGCCTTACATCATCTCAGATGAGGAACTTCGCACTTTATGCCGCAACATGATCAAAATTCTGCATGAGAACGATGAAGTTTGAAAGCGTTTTAGAGGATCTAACGACGAGGGGCAATCTGCGGCAGATTCCGGCTGACTCAACGGATAGGGCGGATTTACTTGATTTCTCAACAAACGACTATCTCGGTCTCGCCGCTGATCAAATGCTGCGCAGAGAGTTTGTGAACAAGGCGCTGCAAGACGACAGTATGATGATGTCGTCATCGGCGTCGCGCCTTCTTGCCGCTACGCAACGGCATCATGAGGCTCTGGAGGATTGCCTCGCGAGAATGTACGGAGGAGGGAGAAAGGCGCTACTCTTCAACAGCGGATATCATGCAAATACCGGTATCCTTCCGGCTGTAAGCGACAAATCAACATTGATTATCGCCGACAAGCTTGTGCACGCCAGTCTGATAGACGGGATGATTCTATCGAGGTGCGATTTCCGCCGTTTTCCACATAACGACATAGAGACTCTCGAGCGACTGGTGAGAGCTAATGCCGACAGATATGAGACAATTGTTGTCGCCGCAGAAAGCGTCTACAGTATGGACGGCGACCGCGCTCCACTCGAGGAGATAGCTGAGCTGAAAATGAAGTATAACAATCTGCTTCTCTACCTTGACGAGGCGCACGCTTTCGGTATAGACGGCCCGGATGGTCTCGGCCTGGCACAAGGCAGCCGATACCCCGAACTATGGGACATCGTAATCGGTACTTTCGGTAAAGCGGCAGCCTCATCGGGTGCTTTTGCCATAGTAGCTCCCAAAGTGAGAGAGTTGCTTGTGAACAGAAGCCGCAGCCTGATCTTCTCTACGGCTTTGCCTCCGATGCAAATGGCATGGACCCAAAAGATAGTAGAACTACTCCCCTATCTTGAACCAAAGCGTGAGCACGTGAGAGTGCTTGCAAAGAAACTATCGGACACGCTTTCGCTATTCACCAACAGCCACGTGAATGCAAGCCATATCCAGCCACTAATCGTAGGAGACGCAAAAAGGGCGGTGGAACTGTCGAAAGCGTTGCTTGAGAAAAACGTGAAGGTGCTTGCAATAAGAACCCCGACAGTACCAGCAGGGACTGAACGGCTACGTTTCAGTCTGTCGGCCGCAATGACAGACAACGATATCGACCGACTCCGTAATGCACTTGAATCTGTTATATGAAACTGCACTGGATAAAACAAGACAACCCATCACAACGGCTTATTCTGATTTTCTCGGGATGGTCGGTTGACTGGCATCTGTTTTCAAGGTATTCCTATCCGACAGGCTATGATGTGGCGGTAGTGTGGGATTATTCCCACTTATCAATCAATATATTGGATCGCAAAAAGGAGTATGAGGAAACAATCGTCATCGCATGGAGTTTCGGCGTAGCGGCTTTTCAAAAGGTGTATAAGACACTCCCTAAGAAATTGAACATCAACTGCGCTATCGCGGTAAACGGTACAACATACCCAGTTGATGATTCAAGAGGAATTCCGACAGATGTGTTTGCTGCGACAAAAGCGGGATTGTCGGAAGCGGGATTGGTAAGTTTCAGAAGAAGGATATGCGGTGGAGGCGTAAGATACAGGGAACTGGCAACCGATCTGAATGCCGCAGGGAATGATATTGAGTCACTTAGAGAGCAACTCGGCGTTTTTGACCCTACCGATGAGAGAGGAATCATAATTGGCACGAAGATAGACAAGAACCTATGGGATAAGGTTTTTCTATCGGAACGTGACATGATATTTCCCATCGCAAACATGAAGAGCGCATGGAGTGACAGTAATGCGCAAGTGTTTATCACCGGCGATAGCCATCTACCTGATTTTCAGCGCATCATTGATATATCAATACGGGATAAATCCCTGATTGCCAAACGGTTTACAACATCCGGAAGTACATACAAGGAAAACGCTGAGGTTCAGCAACATGCAGTTGACAAACTAATTGCATTTCTTGATATCCAAAATCCTTCGCTAATATTGGAGATCGGCTCAGGATGCGGGTTGCTATCAAGAGAAATTGCCCGACTGTATCCTGATGCGAGATTTACATGGATAGATATTGCCGACAATCAGCCAGATGGATGCAAAGGAAACTTTATACATGGTGATGCAGAGGTTATAGTGAGATCTCTACTGCCTGACAGCTTTGACGCCGTGGTGAGCGCGAATGCCGTGCAATGGTTACATTCCCCTCTCAGATTCCTTAAAAACATATCGTTTATCCTGAAGAAAGGAGGAGTGGCCGCGCTGTCGACTTTCGCACCGGGAACTTTTCAGGAACTCACGGAACTCGCAGGCACAACAGGACTCCCCTACCTCTCATGTGAAGAATGGATAAAGTGTGCGAAGGCAGCCGGGCTAACAGTGGAGAAGGCTGAGTGCGAAACGATAACCTTGGATTTCAAGAATGGCCGTGAGCTTGCCAACCATCTTAAAAAGACCGGTGTAAATGCTCTGACCCAAGCAAGAGAGACGCAAAACTACAACGGGTTAAGACAAATGCTCGAACTGAGGGAATGTCATCTCACATTCAAACCGCTATACTTAATTCTGAAGAAATGAAAGATAACGTAATATTTGTTTCCGGAATAGACACCGATGCCGGGAAGAGCTTTGCAACCGGCTGGTTTGCAAAGAAACTCATGGATGAGGGCAAACGTGTAGCCACACTGAAATTCATTCAGACAGGGCAACCTGACGGGAAGTCGATCGACATTGATATTCACCGCAAAATCATGGGTGTAACTCTGGCTGAGGATGAAGCTGGCATCACATATCCCCAAGTATTCAACTACCCAGCATCTCCACAACTTGCTGCGCAACTCGATAAAAGAGAAATTGACCTTGACGCTATCGACACCGCAGTAGATACACTCTCAGAGCGATATGACGTCGTGCTTGTGGAGGGAGCCGGCGGGCTCATGGTGCCTATTACCGATGATTTCCTGACCATCGACTATCCACATACCCGCAAATTGCCGGTAGCCTTGGTTACCAACGGAATACTCGGTTCGATAAGCCACACCGTCCTGTCGCTCGAAGCACTTGCACACCGCAACATACCACTCAGTCATCTACTATATAACACCCACTTTGATGAAGATGAGGTGATCGTGCCTGACACAAAAGGATTTCTGAAAAGATACATAGCCAAACATCATCCCACATGTGAATGGCTTGAGGTGCCAAGTCTCTGAGAAGAGACACCATCAAGTCTGTCAACAAAAGCCCCTAATCGCCGTTATACTTATAATGAGCAACATAGGCTTAAAGACATCAGCATTGCACAAGGTGCTTATCAACCGTTTCCGACGCTTCAGAACCCGGTTTCTGGAGCCGTTGCGACGCATAGGGCGCATAGGTGAAACAGTTAATTTCATCACAGCCGTGGGATGCCTTGTGCTCATTGTGTTATATCAGGGGTTCCATCATCCGGTATCGGTGCAGCATACTCTGCTGCATCTCATTCATGCGTGCCAAGCAGTATTCGGAATAAACATACTCTACAATCTCCTATTGCTTTTTGCCGATACCAAGAAAAGCAATCAGCCGATAAAATGGACAATGGACATTCTCGTCCTCGTAACCCTTCTCCCGGTAATATTTCCCGGAGGACATGTGCCACTTATCGGAGGAATTGTGAGCAATCATATCTTCTTTTTCGGAGTTCTGACGGTTTACTCACTTCTCGAAGTGTGCTACGGGCTTATCAAAGCAGTAGGACGCCGCACCAACCCGTCGCTTCTGCTGTCGGCAAGTTTTCTATTCTTCATAATAATCGGCTCGCTCATGCTCATGTTGCCGAGATGCACCGTGGCAGGAGGAATGAATTATATCGACGCGCTGTTTGTGTCGACAAGCGCAGTGTGCATTACAGGTCTGACAACGGTGGATGTGGCTCAGGTATTCACCCCTTTCGGTATCCTTGTCCTGTCGATTCTGCTCCAGATAGGTGCATTAGGGGTAATGACGTTCACAAGTTTTTTCGCACTGTTTTTCAGCGGTAACACCTCGATTTACTCGCAACTGATGGTAAAAGATATGGTTTACAGCAAAACAGCGAACGCACTGCTGCCCACTCTGCTATATATCTTCACATTTACCGTCACGATCGAGATTGCAGGAGCAGTGGGAATATATCTTTCACTCCCTGACAATTTTCCGCTCACATCGCTGCAGGACAGGCTTATATTTTCAGGATTCCAGTCACTCTCGGCATTTTGCAACGCCGGTTTCACATGGGTGGAAGGTGGTCTCGGCACTCCGTCGCTCATGGCGTCGAACCAAAGCATCTACATCGTGACAACACTGCTTGTGTTTGCCGGTGGTATAGGATTTCCCACACTTGTCAATTTCAAAGACATACTCCGCTCTTACCTGAGACGCATGTATGCGAAACTACGTGGACGACGGGAAAATCACCGACGCATACACATTTACGACGTAAACACGAAAATCGTGCTTGCGGCTTCGGGGATAATAGTTCTGGCAACCATAGTGCTGTTTCTAATTCTCGAGTGGAACAATACTCTGCGTGGAATGACGCTCTGGCATAAAATCGCCCAAGCCTTTTTCAACTCAAGTGTTCCCCGCAGTTCAGGGTTCAGCTCGGTCAATCCAGCGCAGTTCATGCCTGTCACCATACTGCTGATGATGTTTCTGATGTGGATAGGTGGTGCTTCACAGTCAACGGCCGGAGGTATAAAAGTAAATACTTTCGCTGTGATGATTCTGAACCTCAAGTCGATCATACTCGGGAAGAAACATGTGACAGCATTTGACCGCACTATCGCTATCGGCTCAGTGCGGAGAGCCAATGCCGTGATAGGTATTTCAATACTATCATTCTCGCTATATGCAGCCGTGATGCTGTGGCTTGAACCGACTCTTCCGGCAAAGGCGGTCATATTTGAGACTGTTTCGGCTCTGTTTACTGTCGGCTCGTCGCTCGGCATCACAGCAGATCTATCGGTCGCATCCAAGATCGTGATATGCAGTGCCATGTTCATAGGGCGCGTAGGTATCATATCACTGCTGTCGGCACTGGGGAAGGGAGAGAGAAATGACGCACAGATTTATCCATACGACAACATAATAATCAGCTGATGAGGTATCTTATAATTGGTCTCGGGATTTATGGCTCCAATCTTGCAACAGACCTTACCGACATGGGAGCAGAAGTTATAGGCGCCGACATCAGACCTGCTAATATCGAGGCGATAAAAGAGTATGTTTCAACCGCCTATATCGTAGACGCCACCGATGAGACCTCACTTGGCGTGCTTCCGCTGAAAAACATCGACATAGCCATCGTTGCTATCGGTGAGAATTTCGGGGCAAGCATCAAGACCGTGGCCATATTGAAGAAACATGGCGTGAAGTGTATCTATGCCCGCGCCATCGACCAACTGCATCAGTCAATACTCGAGGGACTGAACGTGCAACGCATACTAAAGCCCGAACAACGGGCAGCAAGTGATCTTGTGAGCGAACTCGGTCTCGGAAGTCAGGTAAAGTCAATGCAGGTCGACAGCGAAAGCTACGTCATGCGATTTGACGCTCCGCAATTCCTGACAGGCATATCTTATGCAAAAATCGCCGAGGAAGGACTATATGGGCTTAAACTCATTGCAGCCACACGTCCAAAACAGAAGACCAATCTTCTCGGGCTGAAAGTCGAGGAAATGGAACAGATCGCCATATCGGATGCAGACGCGGTCGTTAACGACGGTGACCAACTGCTATGCTTCGGCCGGAAAAGCGATTTCCGCAATCTATACAAGCATCTCGAAACAATTTAATGAAGTGTCTTAAACTCATTAAGATTTTTTTTGTTATTAAGTTAAAGATACTTTTACAACGTTAAAGAACACACGGTCTCCATGGCCTGAAAACGAGGGTGCTATTACTGATATGAAAAAGACATTGCAAAAACTAATGCGCATACTGCTATGGACAATAGCGGCAATCGTCGTTTTCGTAGCTCTGATAGCCGTGGGCATCTATATCCCTCCAGTTCAGGATTTCATATTCAAGAAGGTAACAACGACCCTCAACGAGGGAGAGGGCGGTATGCACATAGAATATGACCGGCTCAGACTCAGTTTTCCGGCCCGCCTGAGCGGACAGGGAATAAAAGCATTGCTTCCCGGCGACATGGATATCGAAGTAGGGAAAATCAAGGGCGGAGTATCGTTGCTTCCCCTGATTTCCGGCAATATCGAGTCAAACGGCATAGATGTGGCTGACATAAAATTCAGGATGGGCACACCTGATTCCGCTCTCTACATGAATGCTGCTGTCGACAAGCTGAATGTAATTGGGATAGACTACGGCCTGAAAAGCGGTAACGTGAGCATTGGCAACGGAGTGATCGACGGTGGAGATGTGACACTCCTTATCGCTTCGAGCGACACAACCGCAACCGACACCACGACACAAAGCACCCCGCTCGACATAGTGGCAAAACGACTTGAAATAAAGAATCTAAAGTATTTCATGCAGATGCCAACCACTATTGACTCACTGACTGCCACTGTGGGTGATATGGTGCTTGAAAAGGGACATGTAAGTCTCGGAGATAGAAACATCGAAGCGCAATCTCTTGAGGTGACAGGTGTAAATGCAGCATACATCTACACTCCCCTACCCACAGATTCTGCTGCAACAACCACAGAAACAGCTGCAACACCAGACTCACTGATGTGGACTGTGAAAGCAGCCAAAGTAGGGTTGAAAGGTGACAAGGCACGATATGCGGTCAACGGTGCAACAGCCACCGAAGGTTTTGATATGAACTATATCGAGGCAACCGATATTGCCATAGAGGTAGATTCTTTCTACAACCGTGGCGCATCGATAAGAGTTCCATTAAGAAAACTTGCCGCTACAGAGCGATGCGGGCTGAAACTTGACGCCAAAGGATTATTTGAAATAGCCAACGAGGTCATGTCGGTAAAAGATATGACCATCAATACCAATGCTTCGGAAATCAGCGTCAACGCATCAATGGGGCTTACCGCTCCGGGTAAAAATGCGGCAGACAGCCCGATTACGGCTGACATAGAGTCAAATTTCGCTCTGTCGGATCTCGGACTCGTTTTCCCGGCAGCCAACGACATACTATCACAGCTGCCCGCAGCCACAGAACTGACAGCCGACGTCCACGCATCGGGTACGATGGATGATGTAACGGTCGACGGATTGTCGGTAGGACTGACGCGACTGCTACAGATCGAAGCGAGCGGCAATGCCGCCGGATTTGACAAAGGTTTTGATTCAATGACCGGCAACCTGAATCTGAACGGACGACTTATAAACACACGGCTCATAAAGCCGTCGGTTGTAGAGGCTAAACTCGGAAAAGGAATTGAGCTTCATCCGCTGAGTGTGCGTGGCAACGTGAAGATGAACCACGGATTCATCGCATCGAATGTAAAAGTAGTCTCGGACAGCGGAGCCATAGCACTGGACGGTAATGTGACAATGGGACCGGAACGATATAGCGCAGAAATCAGCGCGGACCGTTTTCCCGTTCAGGCATTTATGCCAACGTCGGGGCTGCGTGATCTGTCGGCCTCAGTGAAAGCGAGCGGAAAGAAATTCAATCCACTTGCTAAAGATGCAGAGCTGAATGGTGATATCGAACTCCGACATCTGGAATACAACAAAGTGATATACCGCGGGATAAGCGGAAATGTAGCAATAGCTGACGGAGAAGCCACACTCTCACTCAACTCTCCCGTGCCGGGCGCAAACATCACGCTTGACGCTCAAGGAAATGTCGCCGGGCCAAACTACGCGTGGAATTTCAGCGGAGCTGTGAAAGACCTCGACCTGAAGAAGCTCAACATGTCGGAAACTCCGATGGGAGGCAAATTTGACTTCAACGGTAAAGCTGATTTCAATCTTGACTCAATGCTGGTGAACGCACAACTGAATATGCCGAACCTTGACGTGGTAATGAACGACAACACATTCGGCACAAAGAATATAGGAATTGCTTTCAATGCCATAACAGACCAGACAACAGCGTCGCTGAAAAACCAAGACCTTACTCTGACTCTCAAAAGTCCGCTCGGACTGGACTCCCTGATGAGCAGAATTTCAAAATCGGCAGCAATCGCCGATTCATCGATAGTGCAACAGCGTATTGCTCTTGACAGTATCGCCAAGTGCCTGCCACAGTTCACAACCACGCTTACAGTCGGCCCGAAAAATCTTATAACGGCTTTCCTCGGCAAACATGGAACAACGCTGAAGTCACTCGACATGACACTGTCAAATGATTCATCGCTGAACATGAGCGGTCTTCTCACCGGATACGTGACTCCATCGACTATCGTAGACACATTGCAAATAGGGATGTGGCAGAGCGTGGATACGCTGAACTTCAATGCGAAGCTCAACAATAATCCGGAGTCGCCGGGTGACTGGGCTGATGTAACACTCAGAGGAATGATCGACCCAACTTCAATGTGGGCAGAATTCAGCCAAAGAAACTTCAAGGATGAAACGGGATACCAGTTCGGACTGAACATGGAATGGCGCGACAGCATCGTTTCTGTTCATTTCACTCCGGAGCATCCGACAATCGGCTACAAGCCATGGACCTTCAACAAGGGCAACTTCATCAGTGTAGATTTTGCGAAAAAGAGCCTAAATGCCGATCTTTCGTTATCGAATGACGTGAGTGCGGTGCGACTTTACACGAAGGCGGGGAGCGACTCTCTCGGAGAGAAAAAGACCATCAATCTCTCCGCAAAAGACATCCTGCTTCAAGACTGGATCGCACTTAACCCTTACGCGCCACCAATCAGAGGCAAGGTTTCAGGTGACGTCTCGCTGTTTCACCGCGGTGACACCATCAACGGAAATGCCGACGTAAATCTCACGGAATTCTTCTACGGCAAAGGCCGCGTGGGTGATTTCGCCCTTAAAGCCGACATAGAGACGATGCCCCGCGGCTACATTAGAGCACGTGGCGAACTGGATGTGAACAAAGAACCTGTAATCTTGGTCAACGGTCACATAAATGACACCGCGGCAGTCGAGCCGTTCATGCTTGACCTGCGCGTGGACAGTTTCCCGCTCAATGTGGCCAATCCATTCATGAGCGACGCCGGTCTACAGCTCTCGGGACAGCTTGACGGTGACATGAAAGTAACCGGCTCACTTACCACTCCAAAATTTGATGGTTTCGTCGCTTTTGACAATGCCAAGGTCAAGGTGAATATGCTCGGTGCCGATTATGCTCTCGGCAATGACAGCATAGAGGTTGACAGCGGCCTTGTTGTATTTGACAAATTCCCGATCAAAGGAGCTAACGATAACCCGCTCGTGATCGACGGCACGGTGAATATGCACAACATGGCAAACCCGGAAGTCAATCTCACCATGGATGCCAAGAATATGCAACTCGTAAACACTAACCGTGCGCGCGGTGGTGCAGAGGTGTTCGGCAAGGTATTTGTTGACTTCAACGCCAGTGCCAAAGGAAACATGGAGATAATGCGTGTAAATGCCGACGTGAATGTGCTCCGTAGCACCAATGTGACTTATATACTGACAGACGCCACACAGACACTGTCGTCGCGCAGCCAATCGGATATCGTGAAGTTTGTGAACTTCGCCGACACCACTCAGGTGGAGCAGGCAGATTCAATCAAACCAACCGGAATGCTTCTCGGCATAGACGCAAACCTACAGGTGCAGCCGGGAGCAACGATGCAGGTTTATCTGTCGGGTGACGGAAAGAACCGCGTTTCGCTCCAACCTCAAGGAAATCTCGACTACACGATGGATCTGATGGGTACACAACATGTGACAGGGCGCCTGACAATCAATTCCGGCTATGCCCGCTACACCCCGCCGCTGATGGGTGAAAAGATGTTTAACTTCCAAGAAGGGAGCTATGTTGCATTCAACGGCGACATGATGAACCCGATACTTAACATCAAGGCGGTGGATAACGTCAAGGCCAACGTGACACAGTCAGGGCAAGCCTCGCGCCTGATATACTTCGATGTGGGACTTGCCGTTACGGGTACTCTCGAGCAGATGGACGTGAAGTTTGACCTGTCGACAAAGGATGACATCACGGTAGAAAACGAACTGTCGTCCATGAGCCCGGAACAGAGAGCGTCGGCAGCAATGAATCTGCTTATCACCAACATGTATACAGGTCCCGGCACAACCGCCACATCCAACATCGGCGGAAACGCACTCTACAGCTTCCTCGAGTCGCAACTCAATTCATGGGCAGCCAACAACATCAAGGGTGTCGACCTGAGTTTCGGTGTAAACCAGTATGACTCGACAGTGGACGGATCGACCTCACAGACGACAAGCTACAGCTACCGGGTGTCGAAGTCGCTCTTTGATGACCGCTTCAAAATAATCGTCGGAGGTAATTACTCAACCGATGCCGACACCGATGAGAACTTCTCCCAGAATCTTATCAACGATATCGCATTTGAGTATATTATCAATAAATCGGGCACAATGACGCTCAAGCTATTCCGCCACACGGGATATGAGAGCATACTGGAAGGTGAAGTGACCCAGACCGGCGTGGGCCTGACCTACAGGAAACGCATGACAACGCTGGGACAGATGTTCTGGTTTATGCGCAAACGCTACAAAAGGGAGATGAAACGCCTTGAGGAGGAGCGTAAGGCACAAATCGAGGAAGCACAACGGAAAGCCCAACTTGAAAATTCGAGCAAGGAATGAATATCACACAAAAGACACTGATAATTTTCGGGACGCTGGCGGCAATGCTGACGGCGGGTTGCTCGACTACACGGCGCATTCCTGAAGGGGAAGTTCTCTACACGGGAGTGAAGGAGGTGAAGTACACTCCGAAAGAGAACAAGAAGAAGGGTGAACCAGTGCCTGCGGGTCTTGAGGAACAGGTGGCACAGACTGTGAATGTCGCACCCAACAACAGCCTTATCTCCCCATCGATACGCTATCCGTTTCCTCTCGGCCTGTGGGTCTACAATAACTGGAACCCGGACGCAAAGGGGCTTAAAGGATGGCTTTACAACAAGCTGGTGAAAGAGCCTGTGCTGATCTCGGACGTGCGCCCCGAAGTGAGGGTGAAGATGATCGACGAGATACTTGACAACAACGGCTATTTCAGAGGCTCGGCCAACTACAAACTGAACTACGCAAAGAATCCGAAGAAAGCTACAATCACTTACGAGATTGACCCGGGTGACTACTACCCTATCGACACAATAGAGTATCTGCCTGACAGCGTGAGGCTCTATGCCCTGATCGACTCAGTAGCAAAGGCAGATCCCTACCTACAGCCGGGAACGCGCTACAGCACCGACTCGCTCTCGGTCGTGCGCAACCGCATAACCAACGCAGTGCGTGACAGAGGTTACTATTTCTTCCGTCCGGAATTTCTTGAATATCTTGCCGACAGCCTGCAACACAGAGGAAAAATCGCCATGCGACTGTCGATCGCAAAGAATATCCCGGCATTTGTGCTCGACCAATACCGTACCGGCAATATCACCGTGATTGCCAACCGAAACAAGGGGTACGGCACTCCCGACACAGTGAAACTGAGAAAGGGCACTTTGATACAGATGATGCCCTCGAGACTGCGCAGAGCGGTTATAGATGAGTGTCTTGCCATGCGCAAAGGCTCTATCTTCACTGTGAGAAGCATGAACCGAACACAAAACTATTTTTCACGACTCGGCATATTCAACCAGATAGACATTACCGTACACCGCGACACCCTATCGCATGACTCCGTGCCTAAACTTGACGTGCTGGTGAATCTGACTTTCGATGCCCCTATCGAGGCTTCGCTTGAGGTGAATGCTTCATCGAAGTCCAACAGCTATATCGGGCCGGGAATCATAGCGGGTGTAACAAACCGCAATATCTTCGGCGGAGGTGAACAACTGTCGGTGAACGTCAACGGAACTTACGAGTGGCAGACAGGACATGACGGTGCAGCCAAAAATTCGATTTTCAATTCATACGAACTCGGAATAAATGCGTCGCTCGCTTTTCCGAGACTGCTTGCGCCCAAGTTCATACCGCGCAGCCGACGTAATCAACTGAACTGGACACGTATTTCGATAGGTGCAGACGCTCTGAACCGTCCGCACTACTTCAAGCTGGCGCGTTTCAACTCGAGTTTCAGCTATGACTGGCAGGCTTCGCGGTATGTGAAGAACAGCCTTACCCTGTTCAAGCTGACCTACACTAAACTGATGCACACAACGGAGGTCTTTGACTCGATATGCGCACAGAACCCTGCTATAGCCCTGAGCTTCAGGAGTCAGTTCATACCGCAGATCGCATACACATTCATGTATGACCGCGCTATAGACCGCAATCAGGCAATCAATTATTACGTGACAGTGCAGGAGGCGGGCAATATATTCTCAGGAGTCTGGAGTCTTCTCGGCTGGAGGGGAAACGGTGAAAAGAAGCTGTTTGGCACGCCGTTCTCACAGTTTGTGAAACTAACTTCACAAGTTGTCTACAGCCACCGCGTACGCAATAATGACTGGCTTGTCGGGCGCTTCCTCATCGGTGCGGCACATGCCTACGGCAACTCGTCGCAAGTGCCATATTCCGAGCAGTTCTACATAGGAGGTGCCAACTCAATACGCGCATTCACAGTAAGATCGCTCGGTCCGGGCAGCTACCGCGCTCCAAGCGGACTTGTCAACGGGTATTTCGACCAGACCGGTACTTTCAAACTTGAGGCTAATCTTGAATACCGCTTCCCCATCGTCGGGATTCTCCACGGGGCTGTATTTCTTGACTCCGGCAACATCTGGCTGCTTAAGAACGACCCCGACCGTCCCGGCGGGCAGCTGAAAGCCAAAACATTTCTGAAGGATATAGCACTCGGCACAGGTGCCGGCCTGAGAGTTGACATCTCGATGTTTGTGATACGCGGTGATCTCGGCATAGGTCTTCACGCTCCATACGATACCGGTGAACGCGGATATTTCAACATGCCTTCGTTCTGGAAATCGCTTGCCTTCCATCTTGCCATCGGCTACCCGTTCTAAAAAGTGTCATTTAACACATGGATTAACTGATTTTTTATCTTACCTTTGAGGAACGAATATTTCAATCTCGATCCATGAACAAAGGTATTTCAATAATCATTTCATGTCTCGCCCTCATGGCGGGAATGACAGCGCATAGCCAGAACCAAGGAGTAATCGTGGAAACACGAGCCTATACATGGGCTGATGACACTATTTCGCAAGGTGAATATAAAGCTTTCGCCCCAAGCGACACAAGAATCGTATCGACCTACAAGGCTCAGCCGGGTTACTACATGCCTGTGTCGGCTGAATGGAATCTCAAAAACGATATATCGGGATACCCGAAACTGCAAGGTGGAAACCGACTTCACCGTGCAATCTACAACATGGGACTCGACGAGATGATCAACGCTGTCGAACCAGACACGACACTCAGAACAGGCAAGGAGTGGAGCGGAGTGTGGACACGTGACGTGAGCTACTCCATCATCCTGTCGATGGCACAGCTTCAGCCGGAAGCCGCCCGCATCTCGCTTCTGAAAAAGATCACTCCTGACGGACGCATCATACAGGACACCGGCTCGGGTGGCGCATGGCCCGTGAGCACCGACCGCATGATATGGGTCGTAGCCGCATGGGAACTCTACAAAGCCACCGGCGACAAGAGCTGGATTGAACAGATTTTCCCGGTTGTGGAAAAATCGCTTGCCAACGACGCAAAAACTACTCTCGGCCCTGACGGTCTGATCATGGGTGAAACGTCGTTTATCGACTGGCGCGAACAGAGCTATCCGCGCTGGATGCAAACGGCCGACATTTACCGCAGCGAGGCTCTCGGCACTTCGGTGGTGCACGTGGCTGCCCTTAATGCCGCATCGGAAATGGCAATGCTCTTGGGCAAGAAGGATCTGTCCAAACAGTATGCCGCACAAGCCGAGACGCTGACCGATAATATCAACAAGGTGCTATGGATGCCTGAGAAGGGGTATTACGCTATGTATACCTACGGTCGCGAGAATCCTATCATCAATCCGCGCGCCGAGACTCTCGGCCTTGCACTGTCGATACTTTTTGACGTGGCAAGTCCCCAACAGGCTGTAACAATTACGGAGAATAACCCGACCACTCCTTACGGCGTGGCGATATTCTACCCGCAGATCAAAGATCAGCCGCCATATCACAACAACGCCCTGTGGCCTTTCGTAGCATCGTACTGGGCTCTCGCAAATGCCAAAGCGGGCAATGAGCAGGGACTTCTCGAGGCAATAGGAAGTGTGTATCGCCCGGCAGCTCTCTTCGCCACCAACAAGGAGAATTTCGTACTCGACAACGGCGACATAGCCACCGAACTCAATTCGTCGAACATGCTCTGGTCACTCTCGGGCAATCTTGCTATCACAAACAGAATCCTTTTCGGTATCACCCCTGAAAAGGACGGTTTATTGTTCCGCCCGGTAATCCCTGAGGCTCTCGAGGCTGAGCGCTCACTGAGCGGATATCCGTACCGCGGAAAGACTCTCGACATAAACATAAGCGGCTGGGGTGACTCAATAGCCTCATTCACACTGAACGGCAAGCCCCACACACCATATATCGCCGCCAAGGATCTAAAAGCCAATAATGTGATCGAGATAAAGATGGCCAACAAGCCGTTCAAGAATATGGCAGTGAATCACAAGGGGAACGAGAAAGCTCATATCACTCCTATCGCATGGCTTGAGGATGGTGGCAAGACTCTGGCATGGAACCCGATCGAGTACAGCGACCACTACATAGTTGTAAAAGATGGCAAACGCATAGCCGAGACACGCGAAACGACATTTGACACGGCAACCCCGGGAGAATATCAGGTGATCACAGTTGCAGGGAACGGCACTGAATCATTTGCTTCGGAACCCAAAAGCAACCGCACCATAACCAAGATACAGCCCGCAAACGAGACAACACGCCTTGCATCGGCCGAGGTGTCGTACCAGCCCAAAGAGGCTATCAAGGGGTATCACGGTAACGGATTTGTCGAGACAGACCACAAGTCGGAACCTGTGAGCGTGTCTTATACTGCCGACAACGACGGTGACTATGTGATCGCACTGCGCTATGCCAACGGCAACGGCCCAGTGAATACCGAGAACAAATGTGCAATCAGATCGGTCATGGTCGATGGCAAGAAAGTGGGTACGGTTGTTATGCCTCACCGCGGAAGCGGCAACTGGAACGACTGGGGGATGACAAACCGCGTGAAAGTGAATCTGACAAAGGGCCCGCACAAGATTGAAGTGAAGATGCAGCCCGAAGATGAGAACATGAACATAAAGACCAATCACGCTCTCATCGATGAAATCCAGATAACCGACAACCGATAATAAAACCATAGTTAAAGTGGACGCACGATGGTGCATCCCTACAATGTGGTATCAATGGCATCGCACAACGAAACAGGCACAAAAGGAGAAGACATGGCCGTGAACTACCTCGTAGCTCACGGCTATGACATAGTTGAACGTAACTGGCGACTCAATCATCTGGAGCTTGATATCGTTGCACGCAAGGGGGCAAGAATGGTGTTTGTGGAGGTGAAAACTCGCACTTCCACGTTCATCGACCCGATCGAAGCGATCACCCCGAAGAAAATGAGGAATATGGTAAACTCGGCCAACGGCTACATGCAACAGTACGGCCTTAACTTCGAGGCACAGTTTGACCTGATACTCATAACCCCGGGAGAGAATGGGGATGCGCATCTGGAACATATCGCAGATGCCTTTTATCCACCAATGAAAACTTATTGCTGATGGCAATGAAGAGTGTAAAACCTAAAAAGGCTCTCGGGCAGCACTTCCTGACCGATGAAAGCATAGCGGAGCGTATAGCCGCAACTCTTGACGACTGCCCGGAACTGCCCGTAGTGGAGGTGGGGCCCGGCATGGGTGTGCTGACAAAATGGCTGCTTGCCAAGGGGCATGACCTGACGGTGGCGGAAGTGGACACGGAAAGCATCGCATGGCTCAAATCGCACATGAAAAATCTTGCACCGGAACGCATACTGGAGCAGGATTTTCTGAAGCTTGACCTGAGAGAACTTTTCGGAGGGAGAGACCTTGCCGTCACTGGCAATTACCCCTACAATATCTCCTCACAGATTTTTTTCCATGTGCTCGACTACAAAGACATTGTGAAGGAGTGCACGGGAATGCTCCAGAAGGAGGTGGCCGAGCGGCTTGCCGCTCCCGCCGGGACAAAGGCGCGAGGCATACTGAGCGTTCTGCTTCAAGCATGGTATGATGTGGAATACTTGTTCACAGTGGATGAAACGGTGTTCAATCCCATGCCCAAGGTCAAGTCGGGCGTGATAAAGATGAAGCGCAACACTGTGACTGAACTCGGATGTGATGAGCAGGCATTTAAGAACGTGGTGAAAACGACCTTCGCCCAGCGCAGAAAGACTCTGCGCAATTCAGTGAAACCACTACTCAAACCGGGACAGACTCTCTGTGAAGAGTGGGACGCACTGCTGTCGAAACGGCCTGAACAACTAAGCGTGGAGGAGTTCATAACCCTCACGCGCAAACTCACAGAAAACAGAACTGAGAACTGATCATAAAACACAGCATGAAAGAGTTTTCAGACGAATACCTGAAACATCTGCGCGAGATAATAAACTCGCACAACGACGAGGAGGCCCGCAAGGTGCTCGAAGACATGCACCCGGCGGATATCGCCGAACTTTACGGTGAACTTGACATCGAGGAAGCGGAATATCTGCTCAGCCTACTTGACGGCGAAGTCGCGGCGGATGTGCTGATGGAACTTGAGGAGGAGGAGCGAAAACGTCTCCTCGCCGACATGGACGCCGAGGTGATCGCGCGCCAATTCATCGAGCACCTTGATTCGGACGAGGCTGTAGACCTTATCCAAGAACTCGACGAGGAGGATCGCGACGAGGTGCTGACGCATCTCGACGACGTGGAGCAGGCGGGCGACATCATCGATCTTCTGAAATATGACGAGGACACGGCCGGCGGCCTGATGGGTACGGAGATGGTCGTGGTAAACGAGAACTGGAGTATGCCGGAGTGCATCAAACAGATGAGGATGCAGGCGGAGGATATGGACGAGATCTACTACGTTTATGTCGTCGACAACGAAGACCGGCTCAAAGGTATTCTACCACTGAAAACCCTCATCACCCACCCGTCGGTATCAAAGATCAAGCATGTGATGGACGAAGATCCTGTGGCAGTGAAAGCCGACATGCCTATCGACGAAGTTGCTCTGGACTTCGAGAAATATGACCTCGTTGCAATGCCTGTGATAGACTCTATCGGACGCCTTGTGGGTCGCATCACCGTGGATGACGTGATGGATCAGGTGCGTGAATCGCAGGAGCGCGACTATCAGCTGGCGAGCGGTCTGTCGAGCGACGTAAGCGCCGACGACTCCATCCTGTCGCAGACCAAAGCACGAATACCGTGGCTTCTCATCGGCGTGTGCTCGGGTATCGCTGCGTCGATGATATTAGGTGTTTTTGAGAATCAAATCGCGGCGGTAACGGCCCTCGCCCTGTTTATCCCGATCATAGGCGGAACAGGTGGTAATGTGGGTGTTCAGGCGTCGGCAATCGTGGTTCAATCGCTTGCCAACGGTTCGCTCGACGTGAAGGAGTTTTCCAAACAACTCTGCAAGGAGCTGCTTGTGGGATTGCTTAATGCCACAATAATATCGGGAGTCATGCTTGCCTACAATCTTATAATGCTTCCGGGACAGCTTAGCGTGACGCTCTCGGTGGCGTGCTCGCTGTTTGTAGTGGTCATGTTTGCCACCGTACTCGGAACGGTTGTGCCGCTGACACTCGAGAAGCTGAAAATCAACCCGGCTCTCGCAACCGGCCCCTTCATACAGATATCCAATGACATTGTGGGGCTCGTGATTTATGTGATGATTGCAAAATGGTTTCTGCATCTGTTCGGGCAATGAGTGATTTCAAGATACATTACTTAGGGGTGGGATCGGCCACACCGTCGATGCGGCATCTGCCCTCGTGTCAGGTGATCGACTTCCGCGGCAAGCTATACATGATCGACTGCGGCGAGGGGGCTCAGCTGAGTATGCGGCGGATGGGACTCAAGTTCTCGCGTCTCGAGCATATATTCATATCACATCTACACGGTGATCATTTTTTCGGACTTCCGGGATTACTCTCAACTCTCGCCCTTCATGACAAGGGGGGAAAACTTATCGTGCATCTGCCTGAACAGGGGGTGAAATGGCTGAAGGAAACAATGGACATGTTCTGCCGCGAACGTCCTTACGAGCTTGAAATTAAAGTGATCCCGCCGGAGGGGGGGATACTGCTTGAAGAGAAGGCTCTGACAATAGAGGCTTTTCCTCTCCAACACCGGGTGGCATGCACCGGGTTCATATTCAGGGAGGCACAGAAACCGAGGCATCTGCGCGGCGATATGGTGAAATGGCTTCAGATTCCTGTGGCACAGTTAAAAGCAATAAAAGAGGGAGCAGACTACACTACTCCCGACGGCAAGGTCTACAGTAACGAAATGCTGACCACTGAGGCTGATCGCGCCGCAAGCTACGCCTATTGCTCAGACACAGTCTATATGCCTGAACTGCATAAAAGGCTCGCAGGAATCGATGTGATATACCACGAAGCGACATATCTCGACACTGAAAAGGAGAAAGCAAAAGCACGCTTCCACTCCACGGCCGCCGAAGCGACCCGTGTGGCTGCCGCAGCGGGTGCCAAACGCTTGGTTTTAGGACATTATTCTAAGGCTTATCCGGGGCTGTCAGGTCACATAGAGGAAGCAGAAAAAGAGGCACTGAAACTTGGCGCGGAACTGATGGAGATAACAGCCGCCGACGAGGACATGACTATCAATCTATGAAAAAAGGATTTGCCATATTATTGATGTTCACGCTGCTGGCAACCACCACTGCCTACGGCGCGAAACCTATCACATTTCCGGGACGAGAGGCGGCCAGCGTGGGTATATACATCGAAAATCTTGCAAGCGGTGACGTCGTGGCCGAACACAACAGCGCAGTGGCTCTCATCCCGGCAAGTATTCTGAAAAGCCTGACGGCGGCAACCGCACTCCTGACACTCGGCAAGGATTTCCAGTATCACACGGATTTCATACTCACCGGCAGTGATCCGCAAAGCGGCGCAGGGGACATGATAATCATAGGCGGAGGTGACCCGACGATGGGCGGACGCGATTTTGAAGCGTCGGGCACAATCCCTGACATCATAGCCAACCGACTCACGGAACTCGGCATAGACCGTATTCAAGGTGAAGTGAAGATTGACGGTTCTGTGCTTCCGGAAGGTGGCGGCGTAGTACCGGGCTGGGAGGTGGAGGACATCACCGAGAGCTATGGTGCCGGCTTGTTTCCTGTGAACTGGATGGATAATTATTTCGCAAGTGACTACATCATAGCCAGTCCGGGTGACTTTTTTGTGGATGAGGTCATCGCCGCCTGCGGCCGCAAGAGCATCGGCGTGGAGGAAACATACGAGAGCGAGACAAGCCCGTTTGCCGAACCAGACACCACACTACAGGCAGGTGCAGAAACAGAGCCTGACACTCTGCTGATCTACAGCCACC
>CAMWSY010000014.1 GCA_947176995.1 uncultured Porphyromonadaceae bacterium
GGAGAAACAGTCATGCCGATCTGATTATGTCATGTCACAGCCACCGACCTCGACCGTCAGCTTGCTGGCGAGGGACGTGACTTCGTCACCATCGACGGCGACAAAGCCATCTGGAAAAACCACTGGCTCGCCGGCGGCAACGAGATCACATGGGACATGACCCACTACGACGTCCAGCTTATCGGTGGCGTCGTGCTCCATCAGGGCAAGATTGCCGAGATGGCCACCGGTGAGGGTAAGACCCTCGTGGCAACCCTCCCAGTCTTCCTCCGCTCACTCTCAAAACGCGGTGTTCACGTTGTCACCGTCAACGACTACCTCTCCAAGCGCGACTCCGAGTGGATGGGTCCCCTCTACATGTTCCACGGTTCGACCGTCGACTGCATCGACAAGCACGAACCCAACACAGCCGCACGACGCCGCGCCTATGAGTGCGACATCACATTCGGCACCAACAACGAGTTCGGCTTCGACTACCTCCGCGACAACATGGCCATGTCACCCGCCGACATGGTGCAGCGCAAGCACTACTACGCCATCGTCGACGAAGTCGACTCAGTGCTTATCGACGATGCACGCACGCCACTCATCATCTCAGGCCCCGTCCCCAAAGGCGACGACCAGCTCTTCAACGACTACAAGCACAACGTTGAGAAAGTCGTTCAGGCACAGAAACGCCTTGTCACCCAGCTCCTCGCCGACGCAAAGACCAAGCTCGCATCCGACGACAAGGACGTCCGCAAGGAAGGCGCGATCCTCCTCTTCCGTGCCTTCAAGGGACTCCCCAAAAACGGCGCGCTCATCAAGTTCCTCAGTCAGGAGGGCATGAAGAACGTCATGCTTCAGACCGAAGCCTACTATCTTCAGGACAATGCCCGCGAGATGCCCAAGATCACCGATCCCCTCTACTTCGTCATCGACGAGAAAAACCGCAGCGTCGAGCTCACCGACAAGGGTCTCGACGAGCTCACCGGCAAGATCGAGGACCCCAACTTCTTCGTTCTCCCCGACATTGCCGCCGAGCTTTCGGCACTCGAGACGATCGAGGATCCCGCCGAGCGTCAGGAGCGCAAGGATCAGGCCATGCAGGACTATGCCGTCAAAGCCGAGCGCGTCCACACCGTCACACAGCTCCTCAAAGCCTACACCCTCTTTGAGAAAGACGTCGAGTATGTCATCGACGACAACAAGATCAAGATTGTCGACGAGCAGACCGGACGCATCATGGAAGGACGCCGTTACTCCGACGGACTCCATCAGGCTATCGAGGCAAAGGAAGGCGTGAAAGTCGAGGCAGCAACACAGACCTTCGCCACCATCACCTTGCAGAATTACTTCCGCATGTACCACAAGCTCGCCGGTATGACCGGTACCGCCGAGACCGAGGCAGGTGAGCTGTGGGACATCTACAAGCTCGATGTGGTCACCATACCCACCAACCGTCCCGTGGCGCGCATCGACATGAACGACCGCGTCTACAAGACCAAGAAAGAGAAATACGCCGCCGTCATCGACGAGATCGAGACCCTCCGCAAGCAGGGACGCCCCGTGCTCGTCGGCACAACCTCTGTCGAGATATCCGAGCTCCTCAAGCGTATGCTCGACATGCGCAAGATACCCTGTCAGGTGCTCAACGCCAAGCTCCACCAGAAAGAAGCCGAAGTCGTTGCGCTCGCCGGACGCAAAGGCACCGTCACCATCGCCACCAACATGGCAGGCCGTGGTACCGACATCAAGCTCACCGACGAGGTCAAGGCCGCCGGAGGTCTTGCCATCATCGGCACCGAGCGTCACGAGTCGCGACGCGTCGACCGCCAGCTGCGCGGACGTTCAGGTCGTCAGGGCGACCCCGGTTCATCCGTCTTCTACGTCTCCTTCGAGGACCAGCTCATGCGCCTCTTCGCCACCGACCGTGTCATGAAGATGCTCGACACACTCGGTCTCAAGGAAGGCGAGATGATCGAGAGCAAGATGGTCACACGCGCCATCGAGAACGCCCAGAAGCGCGTTGAGGAAAACAACTTCGGCATCCGCAAGCGTCTCCTTGAGTACGATGATGTGATGAACAAGCAGCGCACCTACATCTACAACCGCCGTCATCATGCCCTCGTGGGCGAGCGCATTGGCATCGACATCGCCAATATGCTCTACGACATAGTCGAGAACATCATCGACACCTACGGCCTCAGCGCCGACACCTACGACGACATGTCGGCCGAGACAATGCGCACCCTCACGATCGAGCTCCCCTTCACACGCGACGAGATCTCAAAACTCACCCGCGAGGACGCCATCGACCGCCTCCATCGCGCGGCCAACGAGGCACTCGAGCGCAAGAGCCAGCGCATCATCGACGTCACCCTCCCCGTAGTGCGCGAGTGGGTTGAAAACCGCGGGCATCAGGGCAAGATCATCGTGCCCCTCACCGACGGCAAACGCCTCTTCCAGCTCCCCGTCGACATCATCGAGGCCTACAACACCGAGTGCCGTTCCATCGTCAAGGAGTGGCACAAAGCGATAATGCTTGTCACAATCGACGAGCTCTGGAAAGAGCACCTGCGCGAGCTCGACCAGCTCCGTCAGTCAGTGCAGAACGCATCCTACGAGCAGAAAGACCCCCTCGTGATCTACAAGGTCGAGTCCTTCCACCTCTTCGAGGCAATGCTCAGCCGACTCAACGACAAAGCAATGTCGGCACTCATGCGCGGACAGGTATTCGTCCGTCAGGCACCCCCCATGCCACAGCAGCCCGAAGGAGAGCAGCCCCAGCAGCAGGCACCCGCGCCCAAGAAAGAAGTTGAGGTTAAAGAAGCAGCACCCGAGATGCCCCGCGACTACTCCCGCTACCGCGCCAGCAAAGAGGCTCTGCCCGGCGAAGCCGAGCAGCGTGCAGCAGCCAGCGCCCCGCAGGGAGGTCCCCAGAAAGTCATGCCCGCCAAAGCCGCGCCCCGCATCGGTCGCAACGACCCATGCCCCTGCGGTTCCGGCAAGAAATTCAAAAACTGCCACGGCCGCAACGCCTGACACTGATAAATCATAACTTGGAGGGGCGCGCTTTCGCGTGCCCCTCTCTGATTACTCCGATTACTCCGAGTTCTCCCAACACGCTTCACCCGTGAAACTCCCCGCACTTCTTGCCGTCATCCTCTGCATAACCGCAGGCTGTTCCACCTCACGCCACTCCCTCACCTACTTTGAGGGACTGAAAGATATGCCCGACGGAGAGGTGCAGGTCGATATTCCTCAGTTGCGCATCGTACCCGACGACGCACTGCTCATAACCGTCAATTCCGAAGTTCCCGAAGCCTCCGCCCCCTACAACGTCCCCCTCTTCAACCCGCAGGCAAGAGCATCCGGCACCTACAGCACCACAGTCTCACAACCATCCTATATTGTCGACAGCCACGGCGACATCATTATGCCCGTTATCGGCAGGATTCACGCCGCAGGGCTCACCACAGCCGAGCTTGCAGCCGAGATAACCCGCCATGTTTCCGGGAATCTGCGCGACCCCTATGTCCGCGTCGAGCTCCTCAGTTTCAACGTCCACGTGCTTGGCGAAGTCAACAAGCCCCAGACCGTGAAAGTCGACAAAGAGCGCTTCTCGCTGCTTGAGGCACTTGCTGCCGCCGGAGACCTCACCCCCTATGGCGACCGGTCGACCGTGCTTCTTATCAGGCAGGAAGACGGAGTGAACCGCTACCACCACCTCGACCTCAACGACTCCCGCCTGCTTTCCTCCCCCTACTTCTACCTCAAGCAGAACGACGTCATTGTCGTTGAGCCCAACGACATCCGCAAAGCCAACTCCCGCTACAATCAGGACAACGCCTACAAACTCTCCGTCATCTCCACCATCGTCTCAGCCGCCTCCGTCATCGCATCCCTCACCATCGCCCTCACCGTCAAATAACCCATCCCATGCTACTATAGCCACAAAATACTTAACAGCGTAGGGGCGCGCGAAAGCACGCCCATTAGCCCGTGAAACGGGCGTCACACCCGCGAGCACCGGGGTAACCGAAGGGAACCCGGTGTAAACTGCTCACCTCGTGTGAGCTGCGGAGCTGCGAAACAACCGGTACTTTGTAGGGGCGTTGCGAAATCACGCCCATCCGAAAAACAAAGTAGGGACGCACGGCTCGTGCGTCCTCCCCACACCGCCGTCAAAGACGGCATTTATAGTAAAACCAACTATTTATTACTCATCCTCAAATGCCACCCACCGACATAACCTTCCGCAAGGAGCTCCTTCATGTATTCGCCCGATGCCGCAAAGAATACCTGAAGATTATCTGCGCGACTGTGGTTATGCTGGTGTTAGCGTCCGCCTATCTGCTTATGCGCCAGCCTCACTTCACAGCCAATGCGTCCGTGATGATCGCCGGCGACACATCGGTGGGGGGAGCAGCCATGAGTCTTGTGCGCCAGTTTTCGCTCGGCAACATTCTTGGCGGATCAGGCTCAGTCCACGACGAGCTATCAATGCTCTCAAGCCACACCACACTCATGGGAGCAGTAAAGGCAGTCGGGGCAAACACCACCTACACCCTCCGCGAGAGCTTCCTGTCCCGCAAAAACGTCTACCCCGCCACCCCCGTGCGGCTTGAATGTAACCCGGCCATTCCCGACACGCTCACCGCTCCCCTTCTCTTCAAACTCTCCGTCGACTCACACGGCACCGCCCACGTGAAAGCGCGTAAAGGTTTCCGCTCAATAGGCGAAGCATCAGGCACGCTCCCTCTCACCGTCGCCACCACCTTCGGCTCATTCACATTCGTGACAACCGACTCCGTGATGCAATTGCCGTTGAAGATGACGATACGCACCACCGGCTACTCACGCGCCGCCGAGGAGCTCGACCGCCGGCTCACGATTGATATTCCAAGCAAACTCGCCGACGTTGTTTCACTCTCCTACGAGAGCCCGAATCGACAGCTTGCCACCGATATACTTCAAGCGATAATCGACGAATACAACCGCCGGGGCATCGAGGCGAAGCGCATCCGCGACACCCAGACCCTCTCGTTCATCGATGACCGCCTTGCGCGACTTACCGGCGAACTTTCAGAAAGCGAGCAGGGCATTGAATCCTTCAAGCAGCAGAACCGTGTTTCTGATCTTAAAGTCGAGGCAGAATATATGCTCGGCGAGCGTGCAGCCGTGGATCAGGAGCTTCTGAAAGCCGAAACAAACGTCAGGATTCTACAGCTCACCAAGGATTTTATTGACGATCCGGCCAACTCCGCCAACTTCATACCGTTGCTTGGGCTCGGCGAGAGCGACACCGAGGCCGTCACTGCCTACAACGACCTCATCATGCAGCGCATAAATCTCGAGAAGAGCGCCAAGCCCGGCAATCCGGCACTCGAGAGGCTCAACACACAGATCGACGGGATGCGCGCCGCAGTAAAGAAATCCGTTGAACGCTCTCTTGAAAATGCCCGTGTCACAGTTGAGCGACTGTCGGTCAAAAACCGATCCTCGCAGGCACGCCTCGATGCCGTACCCGCGCAGGAACGTACCTTCCGCGACATCATGCGCCGCCAGACCGTGCAGGAGCAGCTTATGATCTTCCTGATGGAACAGCGCGAGGAAACGAGCCTTAACATGGTCAGCACCCTCGGACGCGGCGAGATTGTCAACGAGCCTTACATCCTCACACTCGACACCGAAAGCTCCCCCGTAACCGTGCTTGCCGCCGCATTTCTCCTCGGCCTCCTCCTCATGCCCCTCAAGTGGTACTTCACCCCCCTCCTCCGCCTCACCCCTCCGACATAACCACTCCTCCTCAGAGCTCTCTGAGTACTCCGAGTTCTCTGAGTCCCCAAAAAAATGCCCAACCCTCAACCCACCACACGCGACTACTTCTACGCATCTCCGTCCCAATGGACATGGAGCATAGCATTTCTATTGTCGCTCTCCATGATAGGGTTGCATTTCCTCCCCGGATATCCTGTTGCCTTGTTCATTCTCGCCGACCGGTTTTTCCGCTGCCGTGAGGAGTTTACCGTGCAGCTGTTCCTCCTTGCCACAGTGTCTGGCATGTATACTGAAGCAGCCTTCCCTTTCAAGTGGTGCGATGTGTTGCTTATGGGCGGTGCTGTAGCATCCGCGGCATTCCGCTATTCACCCGATGTGAGGCGCATCCTCATTGCTGTCGCGGTCTTTATTGCCGCCGTGATTCTGCTTGCCATGCTGAGCGACGAGCCTATGCGTGTGCAGATACGTCTGATGCGTTACTACTTCCTCGTCATCGCCTTTACCATTCCGCTGATCCTGTTCATGCGCCGGCGTCCCGACATGGATTTGCTCATGCGTTACATCCTCATCTACTCCCTTGCCATGTCAGCGTTCTACTTCATCGACGGATTCATCTTGTGCGGTGATGTACTCGTGCCATGCACACCCACTGCCGGAGGCACACCCCATAACTCCGTTTGGAACGATCTTTTCTGGGCTCCCCTCACGACCTATTTCCCCCGCAAGTGGCCAGCCGGACTCTTCATCTGGATTATAGGCGCATGGATTGTGGCGGCGTGCTACCGGCTTCGTCCGATATGGTGGATAGTTATTCTGGCCGGAGCATTGGCATGTCGCACCATGACATTTCTTGCCGGAGTTGTGGTTGTCTACGTCATAGGGATCGCCCCTCGGGTGAATCTCCGCCGTTACATCATTCCCGCTGCTATTGGATTTATCGCGCTTTACTATGTTGATTCGGCAACCGGCTCTTTCATGCGTGTGGCGTCCACTGTCGACCAGTTTGCCGACGTAAAGGAAGCCATCGAGAGTGATGATATCGCCGCCGTTGCCGACTTCGGCTCAGGACGAATGGCACAGGCCATACCCAAGTTGCTTCTGCTTGTCGAGCAGCGGCGCGTGCTCACTGGTTTCGGGTTCATCCACCCTTCGGAGTCTGCCATAAATACCGGTTTGCTCTACCAGAACGATCTTTATCATGACCAGTCAGCCGACAACACCCTTGAAATGCCAACCGTTGTCGAGGTTACACAGTTGCAGACCGTCTTGCAGATCGGCGTAATCGGCCTGCTCATTCAGTCTGTCTTCTTTTTCCTCACATGGTACTTCATCCGTTCCTACCGCCTGTCGAGGCTCTACCTTGCAGTCATAATCGGCGTTAGCGTGACAGGATTGGGTGGATTTATCGGATTCATCTTTCCCGCCTCACTCTGGGTAGCACTCGCACTCGCCATCACCCTACTTGCCGGTAAAAACGACTCCACCAACTTAATCACCGTGTCATGAGAATATGGGTTACCGGCACACGGGGTATTCCGGAAATCATCGGCGGAGTGGAAACACATTGCGCCGCTCTGCTCCCCCGGCTTGTGTCACGTGGACATGACGTCACCGTGGGATGCCGCCGCCCTTACATGACCTACCGCAGCACAACCTATCGCGGAGTACGGTTGCGCATTTTGGGGACTGTCCGCAACAGCAGCCTTGAAGCGATATTGCACACCTTCCGGTGTGTCGTTGCCGCACGTCATGACAATGCCGACATCCTCCATATCCATGCCATAGGGCCGGCACTCGCCGCCCCATTCGCGCGGCTGCTCGGCATGAAGGTCGTGGTAACTCATCATGGTTTCGACTACGAGCGTGCCAAGTGGGGACGCTTTGCCCGTTTCGCGCTCCGCACGGGAGAGCGCATGGCAGCAACTTACGCAAATCACATTATTGCCGTTTCCCCGCACATAGCCGACCGTCTGCGGGAAAAATACGACGGCATCGACCGAAAAATATCTACCGTTCCAAACGGAGTTCCCCCTCAGCCCTGTTCATCCCCACTCACGTCAGCCCCCTACATCCTTGCACTCGGGCGATTCGTCGAGGAAAAAGGCTTTCACACGCTCATTGAGGCATGGCATCTTTCCGGACTTGCCACTAAAGGCCTGCGCCTTGTCATTGCGGGCGACAGCGATATTCCCACTCCTTACTCCCGGCGGCTTCACCTCCTTGCCGAACAGCACGGAGTTGAAATGCCCGGCAAAGTCACCGGTACACCTCTGAGCAAACTCCTTTCCCACGCATCGCTATTTATCCTTCCATCCACCCACGAGGGGCTTCCCATAGCCTTGCTTGAAGCCATGAGTTACTCACTGCCGCTACTTGCGTCCGACATTCCCGCCAACAGAATCCCGCAGCTCGACGGCGATGTGTTTTTTGAACCCGACAACCCGCAGCTTCTCGCAGAAAAACTAAAAAGTTTTTTTGAGAATCCCGTCAGCCGGGTGAAATATGACCTCTCACCCTACGACTGGGATAAAATTGCCGACGCAACCTCCGCAATTTATAGAAGTGTTGCCTCGCCGCACACGCGATAAATTATTTCTTCAAGTTTTGCCACCGTCACTGCCGGTGCAAAACGTTCGACCGACTTAGGCGCATTCCTTTGCAATCGCTTCCGCAAATCCTCATCTGAAATCACCCGCTCGATTGCATTCTCAAGCTCCCCGACGCAATCCGGCGCACAAAGCAACCCGTTCACCCCGTCTTTGACATATTCGCCCTGTCGCCCCTCAAAATCGCATACGACCGCAGCACATCCATGCGCCATCGCCTCAAGAGCCACAAGCCCCCACCCCTCGCAACGCGACGACAGCACAAACACCTCCGCGCGTCTATACTCCTCCCCAATTTCATCCATGAAAGGCGCGAATTTTACGTTTTCACTGCACCCCGCGCACAGTTTTCTAAGAAAATCCACCGTTTCTGGCGCTCCATCGCCTATTATTCGCAATTTCCAATCCGGATACTTTTTTGCAATATTTCCCCACGCAAGCAGCAATATATCAAAGCCTTTAATCTTCCACGCATCCAGTCTTCCCACTGCAAGCACTGTTTTAGTACGCGCATTTTCGCAAAGTTCGATCTGACTGAACGACAACGGATTATAAAGTGACTCTACATTGGTTGCACCATGCTGTTTCATCACCCTGCAATCGGTCTCGGTAAGCACGGTAAGCGCATCAAACATTCTCGACTGCAAGAACTTACGGCAATAGTCCCTGAATCCCATCTTCACGCCACATGGACGGCTGCACGCATTGTGATCAGTCTGTATCGACTTGACTCCTAAAACTTTGGAAGCCATAAGCACTTCAAAACCATACTTATGCCCCACATCTATCACCACATCCGTCCCCAGCCTTCGCATCAGGCGTAGCATCCTGATACTCACGCATATCCTCGTCGTCACGCCCCACAACAAAAACCGGATTCCTCTCCCCCTCGGCCGTGGCGATACATTGAAAGACATCACTTTAACGTCATCCGCCAATCTGTATGTAACCGGCATCGACATGTCAGTCATTACACTCACCCGATGCCCCAAAGCAGCCAGATTGTTTGCCCACTCAGCCGCAACGCGTTCAGCACCACCGCCCGTAAGTGAAGCCACAACGATAAGTATATCCTTTTTAGGGCGCATTACTCCTCCGTCCCCCGGTAAAGTGGCGAGGGACGCGTGACAAGTCCGTATGAAGGTTCGACATCCTCCAGACCTCCCTCAGCATCAAGTATATCCCTGACGATTTCCACCGTCTCGTTGCGCGTTTCCAAAAACGGTTTTAGACTCAGCAACCGACCGTCTGCTCCTATTCCTATCAAGTCACGTGTGCGCGACCTCCACTCGGCATTCATCGACAGCGGATTGATCGCGCCATAATCCATTGATTCCTTGAACGCATCCTGCGCTGCAACCGACAGCAGCGATGCACGGCGAGCCCTGCTTCCCTCCGGCCACATTTCCCGATAGTTACGGTCGAGACCATCAAGCGCGTCGCGCGTCATATTATCGTTCGCCACTCCCGGCAGCGACGGTGGTACTTGCAGCAACACAATGAGCCTGACACCCTTATAGAAGAATTCCTCCACTACATAGAAGATCGCATTATAGTCAAATATTGTCAGGTCCCATATCAGCAGCGACGGGTTTTGGTCGGCGATTCCCGGCACATCATGCAGTTTCACCCCGCGGTTTGATATGATCATGTAGCGCGTGCGCACTCCCGAGGCAGGACGTCCCAAAGCCGCCGTCGCGTCTACAAACACACCCGCTCTGACGAAACTACCCGGCTGATAAAGCAAAGTCCCCTCGCTGTCAGTCGGAACAGCCTTATCCGTGTCACGGTAATACACCTGCATCTCCCTACTCGAAAACCATTTCTCAAGGTCCGTCAGGTACTTATCGAGATCAACCACAGGCATTGCGGGAAGATGCCGCAGGAAGATATCTGAAAAACCGCCGAGAGGTGTCACCACCCCCGACGTGCCGTTAATATACGCCACGAAATGCCCTTTCCCCCACATGGCATGACCGATAGAGTCAAACACAGGAGGAAACAGCGTGAAGCCGTTGACGTGCGCGAGTCCCGACAGCCTGATAGTCGGACGATACTCCGTGCGCCGGAAAGTCGTGTGTGTGAATATCATACCCGCATCATCCGGCGACTCCTCGCGGAAATAGGGATACACACGTCCCACCGGAGTGGCGAGCTTCAGCATCATCGAAGCATTGTTCACCACAAGAGCCCCCTCGCCCTGAAAGTTCATGCGCGGGTCTATCGTGCAGGCATATAGCTGATCATAATACCACAGCATCGGTATCTCCACATTCACCATAGCCTTCTCGTCGCTAAGGTAATACGTGAAGTGCAGACGTCCATGCTCCACATCATCGCGCCATGCCGGCACGCGGTCACGTCCCGCAAACCTCAGATCACGCCGCTCGAGATGCAGACCCGGACGCATCAGACGCGCCATAAAAAACTTCATCCTCTCCACGCTCACATCGTCAAGATCCTCGTCAAGCATCGAGATCTTCTCGTGAAAATCGTCAAGCGTATACACCGCCCTGAGTATTGGAATACCATCGGTATCTTCCCAGTCCGACGCATCGACACACAGAGTCATCTCAGGCGGCAACTCTGAGAAATAGCCGATTGCAAAACGCCGGCGCGGATCAATATAAAGCGTGTCAGGTGTCATATATATCCTTTACAAAGATACAAAAAGAATGAAGCGATGTACTCTTCCGAGCATTATTGCTTTTTTTTGAACAATTATCGTGCCATGCGTGTTTAATTGTAAAACATAGTTACGCCAAATCAAAATGACTCTGCTTTCAGCTCCCGGCCGTCTGATCGACATTTATCGCTATGGCTTTGGAAATTCGCGACTTGCACGCCGACTGCTTTGGATTATCATTCTCAAGGTCGTCATCCTATTTGCCGTGTTCCGTCTGTTTCTGATGCCCAACCAGCTCAATGCCAATTACGACACGGGCGAGGAAAAAGCTCAGGCAGTGAGGTCGTCGCTCATCGACAGGTCGAGGTAGAAATATTTTTCCACCACATCGGCATTTATCAAAATTTAAGTTATCTTTACGGCAAATCTTACAACGTTCATAACTCCTAAATCTGACAATAATATGCACAAGAAATTCATCTGCATGGTATGCGGCTACGTTCACGAGGGTGACGAAGCTCCCGAGAAGTGCCCCATCTGCGGTGCCCCCGCATCAAAGTTCAAACCCCTCGACGAGGAGTCGGAGCTCCAGTTTGTTACTGAGCACGAGATCGGCGTTGCCAAAGGCACCGACGAAGAGATGATCAAGGACCTCAACGCTCACTTCAACGGCGAGTGCGGCGAAGTAGGCATGTATCTGGCCATGTCGCGTCAGGCCGACCGCGAGGGATATCCCGAAATCGCCGAGGCATTCAAGCGCTACGCATGGGAAGAGGCTGAGCACGCTGCTAAGTTTGCAGAACTTCTCGGCGACGTTGTATGGGACACCAAGACCAACCTTGAGAAGCGCATGGCTGCTGAGGCTGGTGCGAATGCCGACAAGATGCGCATTGCCAAGCGTGCCAAAGAGCTCGGCCACGACGCTATCCACGACACTGTGCACGAGATGGCTAAGGACGAGGCTCGTCACGGACGCGGTTTTGCTGGTCTCTACGCCCGCCACTTCCAGAACAAGAAATAAGAATCTCTTACCCTATCTATTGCAGAAGCAGGAGGCATCAAGCCCCCTGCTTCTCTTTTTCTTCACCGTTATATAGAGGCGCGCGAAAGCACGCCCATCCGGCCGGAGGCCGGACATTTGGTTAACCGCGGGCGTTTACGCCCGTGGACAGCCGAGCACGACTTACACACTTATCGTCCCCGGCGGGGACGCACCACGCTCTTTCAGAAGCCGGTATTGAACGCATAGCAGATATTCACCGCAATCTTTGTCGGAGCGATTGACGTTACAGTGCGGTCGCGCTGAATTATATGACCCGTATGGGCACTGAACCGGTCGAGCTTGAAATGTGCGATACCCAACGTAGCTTCCGCCTCAATCTTCCATCTACGGTCACGCCCCAGACGCCACGCATAGCCGTAACCGATACCGGCACCCATGGCCCATCCCTGAAAACGTGAGTTTTTAAGAGCATCCCCAAGCAGACCGCCGTGGAAACATCCCACATTCACCTGACCGAAAAGCACGTTCAGCGCGAAGAAATGCCCGTCCATTTCGTCATATTCTGTCCAGTAACGCACCTCAGGCTGAAGAATCCAGTGACGCCACTTGTTGCCGCCGACATCCCAGCCATTATAACTGCCGGTCAGTTCCACCGACCAGTGGGGTGCCGTCTGCAACTCACCGCCGAGACTGAGCGACAAAGAAGCGTCATAAAGTGCATTGGTCTTTATGTCCACTTCATCTACCCACGTCTGGGCATTGGCCGCCGAGCACATCGCTATTGCCACAATCGTCACTATTTTTCTAAATATTCCCATACTACAGTTTTAACTTATAAGTAAGTCGTGTAAATTACAATTGAAACATTGATTCAAGCGGATAGTGATCCGACTCCCCGGTGCGCAACCGGCGCGTCCATAGCGGGCGCTCCATCCCGCGGTATAGTATCTGGTCGATGTGGAAATAAAACCTGTTTGCGCGGTAGGTCCATGTCGGGCCGCAACCTCCGCCCGCCCATGCGCCTTTCAGTCCGCATTCCTTCTCGAGCGTTGTCACCACATAGCTTCCCGGCACATCGTTGAAGTCGCCGCACACAATCACCCGCTTGCAGCTGTCGGCCGCTATAATCCGCTGAAGCATCTCCCCCTCGTCGGCATGGCAGCGCAAAGCGTGGGTCACCTTCGGCATCAGTTCGTGCCGTGCCTCAGTCACATTGCGTTTAAGGTCACCGCCGTCCGTCAGGTTGCGGTACAGTTGTTTGTCATTACTGTCAAGACCGAACGATTGCAGATGCACCGAGTACAGATCGACCTCATTTCCATCCACATCAATCTTCCAGCCCGCAAACACAGCCGTCCCCCCGGGCTTCTCGGTAATCTTTATTGGCTTGACAGGATAACGGCTCATGATCCCCAGTCCGTTGCCGTTGAAACGGCGGTAGGGATATATCCTTTTCAGCGAGTCAGCTTGAACCGAAGTGTAGCCGATCATCGGCAGCGGTTTCTCAAGCGACACGCACTCCTGCATCGCCACGACATCAGCCCCTGCGGCGATTATGGCTGCCACAGTCTGATTATCCCCTTCAATCGGTTCACCCGTGTAATCGCGGAAACCATAGACGTTGTAGGTGAGCAGCGACAGCGTCTCTGCACCCTCCGGCGCACTCCGCGTGCCATTGAAGGGCGATACCGCCATCATGCCGCTGTGACCGGCGATCCATGCGATCACGCATATCCCTAAAGGCACCCATGAGCGCGTGAGTCCCGCAAGCACAGTCACAACAGCAAGCACACCCGCCCACGCCGTGAGAGTCATCGCCAGCACGCCCGGCCACGACCACACACGCGGGTCGACGCGCCCCCCCAGTGCCGCACCCACAAAGCAAATCCCGCTCACAAGAGCCGCAAACAACAGTAATATCTTTATGAGCTTCCTCATTTTCTGACGTTTGCCGTATCAGCCCACAGATACAACCGGTCGCCGGGACGTATGCGTTCAGGCACAGGCAGAGAAAACACCTGTCCTTTCACCACTTCCGGCTCGGCATCGCGGTCAAGGCGCAATTCCTCGACATTGAAAATCAGTGCGCCGGTCACAGGCCCCGTCACCACAACCTCATCACCCGGTTTCAGCACTCCGCTTTCCATCACAAACTCACCCACCCCAAGACGCGGATAATACCTTACCGCCTTGGCGCAATACTGCTTCACGCGGGTTGCCGACGAGCCATACTTGCCCGACCATTCACCCAGTCGCCGTCCGAGATAATAACCATCCCAGAAGCCACGGTTAAATATTTTTTCAAGCCGCGCTTTCCATCCCTCAACCTTTTCCTCGTTGAAAGAACCGTCGAGCACAGCATCCAAGGCCTCACGATAGCATGCAACAGCAGTGGCCACATACTCAGGTCCTCGCGCACGACCCTCAATTTTCATCACCCTTACGCCCGCATCGACCAGTCGGTCAAGAAACCCGATCGTACACAGATCCTTAGGCGACATGATATACTGATTTTCAACATCAAGACTGTCACCCGTCTCACGATCAGTCACCGTGTAACCGCGACGGCATATCTGCGTGCAAGCTCCCCGGTTGGCGCTCGAATTCATCAGGTGCATACTCAGATAGCACTTTCCCGACATGGCAAGGCAGAGAGCACCGTGACAGAACATCTCGATTTTGACAAGCTCACCACCCGGCCCCCGCACATCATCGCGCAATATAGCCTCATGTATCGCCTGCACCTTATCCATGTCAAGCTCACGCGCAAGCACCATCACATCGGCCACACGCGCATAATGCTTCACAGCCATTATGTTCGTCACATTGCACTGCGTCGATATGTGCACCTCCACCCCACGCTCACGGGCCATCTCTATCACTGCCGGATCAGCGGCGATCACCGCCGACACCCCGCTCTCGGCCACAGCATCAAGCGTGGCCGCCACAGCCTCGAGATCGGTGTCAAACACCACGGTATTCAGCGTCAGATACGACTTGACACCCCTTTCACTGCATATCGAAGCGATATCCTTCAGATCGGCAAGCGTGAAATTTGCACTCGATCGGGCGCGCATATTCAGCCCCTGCACACCGAAGTACACCGAATCAGCCCCCGCCGCGATCGCAGCGTGAAGCGACTCACGGCTTCCGGCCGGAGCCATTATCTCAAAATCCGACCTCTTCAGGCCGTCAGTCTTTCCATCTTCCATACATCCCCAAAGTTATAAAAATCCATCGACACCACAATCCTTTCCCCCATTCTCCTTTCCACATCTCTCATAGATCTCCGAGTGATCTTATCCATAAAAAAACACTGGAGGGTGCATGTCATCACGACATGCACCCTCCTACACAAGTATTAAACTCAAATAAAATCTGTTTTACCAACCGGGGTTCTGTGTGAGAGCCGGGCTGCGCTCGATCTCGTAGGGAGATACGGGCCACAGTTCCATGCGGGGATCATAAGTGCGGGTGAATACGGTGTTACCGAAGATATCGATAGCATCCTTCATCACGTCGCCGTAGATACCCCAGCGCTTGAGGTCGAAGTAGCGGTGACCCTCGAGGCAGAGCTCGCGGCCGCGCTCGTCCTGAATGCGCTTGGTCATTTCATCCTTGCTGCTCACCTGCATCCATGCGTCGCCGTTGTTCAGGCCGGGCATGTTGACGCGGGCGCGGATCTTGTTGAACTCAACGATAGCCTTGTCAAGTTCGCCCATCTCGTTGTAGCACTCCGAGAGCATCAGCACAACGTCGCCGAGGCGGATGAAGGGGAACTCGTAGGGAGTGCGGTTGTACTCACCCCAGTAACCGTCGAGGTTACCGGTGGGAATCCACTTGCGGCAGAAGTAGCTCTTCCAGCCCTCCGAGTTGTAGATGAAGCCCTGAGTCTGATAGGGAGCACCACCCTTACCGTTGGTCACGACGTGGATCATGATACCGGGAAGCGATTTGTCGGGCGAACCGAGGTACTGAGCGTAGGGAGCGATGATGTTGAGGTTGCAACGCGGGTCGCGGTTGCGGTAAACGTCAACGATCTTGGTGGTATCGGTGTCAAAGTAAAATTCGATGAATTTACCTGCATCGTCAAGCTGAACTTGGAAGAGTTTTTCGCGGTCAGCAGGAGTCATGCTTGTCCATCCCTTGAAGTAAGCACCGGGCTTCGACGAATATTCGTCAACACGCTCCCAGTCAAACGGCTTGCCGTCGGGGAACTCATAGAGCTCCATCATCTCATTTGAAGGAACCACGCAGTTTGAAGCGATGTTACGCATCGTACCCTTGTTGCCGAGGTAGGTGCAGAGATCCATACCGTAGCCGGCGGTGTTGCCGTCGATCGACTGGAGTGAGAAGATCATCTCCGGGCTGCGCATACCGTTGTAGATACGGAACAGCTCGTTGTAGTCCTTGTGGAGAGCGTAGCCATACTCAGCGGTCTTGTTGTAGATCACATCCTCAAAGTCGGCAGCAGCTTTAGCAAACTCATTATTGTAGAGATAAACCTTACCGCGGAGAGCCACAGCAGCGCCCTTGGTCACGCGGCCATACTGATTTGAGGCCCAGCTAACAGGGAGATTGGCCACTGCGAAATCGAGATCTTCAAGGATCTTGGAGCGCACGGTAGCTGCAGCCTCACGAGGATTGTTCAGAGTTTTATATTCTACCGACACATCGCAGCTCTCATCATAGTAGGGCACGTCACCCCAAAGACGCATCAGTTCGAAATAGCTGAATGCACGGAGCATACGCATTTCTGCAAGATATGTGTTCTTGCCGCGTTCTTTGAACAAAGCATCGTCCATCGCGCTGATGTTGCGGATAGCGGTGTTGGCCGAGTGGATCACCTGATAGACATACTGCCAGTGATTCAAGCAAGCACCTTCAGTCGACGAGAACGATGTGCCGCGGGCAATGTTGCCGTAGATTGTTGTTGTCGAGAATGTCAGGTCAGAGATCTGATCAAACATGAACTCGAGACCAAATGCCCAGTTGCTCTTTACAAGAGTGTAAACACCGGTAGTAGCACTTTGAGCGTGTGACTCCAGCAACCAGTAGGTGTCGTTTGACAGGTGCGTCGGGTCAACGTAGTCGAGAGTGTCGCAGCTTCCGAGCAGAAGTGCCGATCCGACCAGTGCTTTAGCAAATATATTGTATTTCATTATTATCGTTGTAATTGCGTTTAGAATGTCACGTTAACACCCAGTGAAATCTGACGAAGCGAGGGATAACCTACACCGCTGACGATCTCGGGGTCCCATCCGGGGAAGTTGTCGATCGTAAAGAGGTTGTCCATTGAGGTGTAAATTTTGAGACCCTCGACATAGAACTTGCGTGTGATAGCCTGCGGAATCATGTAAGAGAACGTGAGGTTCTTCAGACGCAGATAAGCGGCACTGTGTACAAATGCGGTCGAGGCCACTTGGTTCTTGGTGTTGGAGCTGTAGCGCAGGATCGGGTACTTCGAGTTGTAGGGGTTCTCGGGAGTCCACGAATTCTCTACGATGTAGTTGATCAGCGACTGACCGTCGTAGGTGCAGAAGCGGAATGCTTGGTTGTTGTAGTAAACATTGTAGTCACCCACGCCTTGGAAGAGGAGCTGGAGGCTAAAGTTGTTCCATGTAGCACCGAGGTTGAAGCCGTAGGAGATGGCGGGGAAGTTACCGTGGCCTACCTCGATACGGTCATTGTAGTCAAGCTTGCCGTCACCATTGCTGTCCTTGTAGAGGAAGTCACCGAGCTCGGGACGCTGGAAAGTAGCGAAGTAGTTACCGTTGCCGGCAGCTGTGCTCTTGTCAGCGAGGCTCTGAACATAGTCAAGGTCTTTCTGGTCGCGCACGATGCGGTCGATGTCCATCACATAGAGCTGGTTGATGGGCTTGCCCTCCTCGTTCTTGTAGACGCCTGAAATGTTGGTCTGGCCGCCGTATTCCTTGATCACGTTGTGGTTGTAGGAGATATTGAAGCCTGCGTTGTACTCAACGTTGCCGATGCGGTCGGTCCATGTTGCGTCAAACTCGAAACCGTTGTTCTTCACGCGGCCGGCGTTGGTCACGGGGATACCGGTTGTACCGTGAGAGAACGGAGCGGGAATCGACATAAGGATGCCCTTGGTATCCTTGTCGTAGTACTCCATGCTACCGGCCAGACGTCCGTTGAGTAAACTGTAGTCAAGACCTACGTTGGTGACATAAGTCGACTCCCATGTCAGATCTTTGTTTGCGAGAGCCTGATAATAGCCGGCATTAATTGCATTGCCGAATATAGTATTGGACGCATTATAGATTGCCTGCCATGCGTAGTTACCGATAGAGTTGTTACCGAGCGAACCGTATGATGCACGGATCTTAAGGTTGGTGAGCCAGTCACGGGTCTCCTCCATGAAGTTCTCCTGCGAGATACGCCAGCCGCCAGATACCGAGGGGAACCAGCCCCAGCGCTTGCCGGGAGCGAAGCGTGATGAACCGTCGGCACGGATATTGCCTTCGAGCATGTACTTGTCATCCCATGTGAAGTTGGCACGACCGAAGTAAGAGCGCATTGCCCATTCGGTATATTCACCATTTGTACGGCCAACTGTGGGATATGCACTGAGCGATGAAAGTGACTGTTCACCGTCATATTTCAGATATGTGTCGTATTCATATTTCTGATACTCCTGTGAAGTACCGAGGAGCACAGTTCCTTCAAGCTTGTTGTCGGCTGCCTTGAAGTTGTAGGTAGCGGTGATATCGCTTGTACGGTAGAGCCACCAGTAGTTGTATCGTAGGATATAGTTACGCACCTCACCGGTTGTAAGAGCCACGAGTCTGACATCATTCATGTTGTCACCGGCAACATAGCGATATATAGGTTTGTCGGTAAGGATAAGATACTGATTATTCTCCTTATAGTTGTAGGTATAAGAAGCCTCGACAGTCATTCCTTTGAACGGCTTGACGCGCAGATACATCTTCGGGATGATGCGACGGGTCTTATTGGGATGATCCTCTTTGAAGAACCAATTACGACGATAGGGGTTGGCGTTTGACACGTTCTGCTCCTCGGGGTTCTGGATACCGCCGTAGGTGTCGGTCTCCTTATCATAGAGGTTCATGCCCGGAACGGTGTTGAAACCACCGTAACCGAATACCACGTCACCGCCGTTGGTTGCATTGTCGGCGCTCGGTGCGCTTGTCTCAACGAAGCCGTAGATATTCATACCGGCTGTGATCCAAGGCTTGATGTCAACCTCAAGGTTGGAGCGCATCTGGAAACGGCTGTAGTTTGTTCCGGTTGTCATACCCGGGTTGTGGATGTAGCCGAGCGACATGTTGTAACGTACGGTCTCTGTGCCGCCGACAACGCTGATATTGTGGTTCTGCACCACATTCACGTCACGGAAAGCATGATCCTGCCAGTCGGTATTAGGATACAGGCGGGGGTAGTCGGCTGAATACTTACGCCATTCGTCGATCTTCTCCTGTGAGAAACGGGCTGCAACACCATTGTTGGCACGTGCTTGGTTCTGAGTCTCCATATAGGTGGCGTAGTCAGTCATGATGTCGAATCGCTTCGCCATTGTTTCAAACGAGACGTTGCCTGAATAGGTCACGCGTGCTGTGCCTGATTTACCTTTCTTGGTGGTGATGAGGATGACACCGTTGGCGGCACGTGAACCGTAGATCGCCGACGAAGCTGCGTCCTTAAGTACCGAGATCGACTCGATATCGAGCGGGTTGATATCGGAGATCGAAGCGTTGGGAAGACCGTCTATTACGATGAGAGGGTCAGCGTTGTTGAAAGTGCCGACACCACGCACACGGATAGTCTGTGATTCAAAGCCGGGAACGTTACCGCCCGAGTTCACAACCGACAGACCGGCCGACAGACCGGCGAGAGCGTTGGTTGCATTGGTAATGGGGCGATCCTCGAGAGCACCGACCTTAACCGATGACACGGCACCGGTCATGTTTACCTTTTTCTGTGTACCGTAACCCACGGCTACAACCTCATCAAGCATTGTCGAGTTCTCCTCAAGGACAATGGTGATGTTTGTTTTACCGTTGATGCTTACCTCTTTAGTCGTGTAGCCAACATAGCTGACAACCAGAGTGCCGTTCGACGGAGCGTTAAGAGTGAACTTACCGTCGA
>CAMWSY010000015.1 GCA_947176995.1 uncultured Porphyromonadaceae bacterium
CTATCGAGGCTATGGAATTTATCAAGGACCGTATGGAGCGCACGACCGACAATGACGAGCTTCTGCGCACGATGAACGAGTAATTCTGCCGGAATTTTTATTCCGAGTGGCCATTTTCGCTTCCGCGATATACTTTTTTTAAGTAAATTGCGGAAGCATTTTTATTTTTAATACGTTTTAATGATATGGATACAAGATATAAAATAACACGCCATGTGGCTTGGAGCCGATATGTGACTATAGTAACGATAGTGATGTGTCTGGTTTTTGCCGGGGTTGCATTCTGGGCCGAGTCACTGCATATTCCTGTGATACTTTTTACATGTATCGGAATAGTGATAATAAGTGCGTTCTACTATAGTCCTGCAGCTGTGACGGTTGATCGCCGAAATGTGACCATAAGGCGGTTGCTCACGCCGAAGCATATAGCTGTCGGCGATATAAAGGAGGTGCGCCTGTTTCAGACGACCATGGATGTGCGTATATGCGGCAGCGGCGGATTTTTCGGTTACTACGGCTGGTTCCGTAACCGTGAGATAGGAAATTATTTCGCCTATGTGGGCAAGTGGAAGGACACTTTCATGATAGAACTGAACTCGGGACGAAAATACATAATCAGCTGCAATCAGCCGGAGGTGATAGTGAAAAGCATAATGGATATGATGAAGTGATTTAATAACCTCCTACCTATAGACTTAATTCACAAACAAAAAAAACACACACAGATATGAGAAAACAATTCTGTCACTTGCTTAACGGAAAAACAGCAGTCGCCGCCATAGGATTGCTGCTGCTTGCGGCAGGGTGCCGCGCATCGGGCGACCGCGGAACGGCTGCGACCTTCACGGCCGAGAGCAAAGCGAAAACAGCGAGTGCCATTCCCAAGGCGGTGATTTACCGCATGAACGGCGATTTCTCAACTTATGTGCCCGTACAGACCGATGCCTCGCGATCGCACCTGATCAGTTTCCCGGCACCGACCGACATAACCGAACTGACCGAACCGGTGAGTCTGCCCAAAGGGTGGTGGCTCGACCGTCAGGGGGTGGGACTTAACACGGCATTTATCTCGGTCACCCGCGACAAATATGCCGCGATGGACAATGCTCCGGCACCGGGGTATATCATGGAGAGCATCCTGCCGGCTGCTTTTGTGACGGAGACGGCGGTTCTGCCATTCCCGCTGCACTATGCCCTTGACAACCGTCATGAGGTCGACAGCATAATCAACAACGGAATGCGCGGGATTAAGGTGAAGAAACGCATGATAATGCATCTTGACGAGCCTCACCACATCGACGGCACAGAACGATAGATCAATAAATAAACCAATCATAAATCACAAAATGAAAAAACTGCTATTTACGCTCTGCATGGTGGCGTGCGGGCTGAGTGCCGGAGCTACGACTCCGATCGAGGAGATAAACATACGTGACCCGTTTATCCTCGCTGATTCTGCTTCGGGCAACTACTACATGTATTGCTCAAGTTCGGTCAAAGGGGAGTCGGGTCAGAGTCTCGGCGGCGTGGCTGTGTACAGAAGCAGCAATCTGCGCGACTGGGATGGACCGATTCAGGTGTGCGCTGTTCCGGCCGACAACTGGATTACGGGGCGTGTGTGGGCTCCCGAGGTGCACAAGCATAACGGCAAATATTACCTCTTTGCAACCATCAACACCGATATCGAGTGGAAAGGACGCAAGGAGGGATGGGCGCCTTACACTTACCGTGGCACGCAGATATTCCGCTCGGATTCACCCGAAGGCCCTTTTGAGGCTCTCAGCCGTATGCCGGCCACTCCGATCGATGAAATGGCTCTCGACGGTACGCTCTGGGTTGAGGATGGAGTGCCCTATATGGTTTACTGCCATGAGTGGGTGCAGACGGTTGACGGCGGCATGAATGTCGTCAAGCTGTCGGATGATCTCTCGGAGACGGTTGGACAACCCGTGCGTCTGTTCAACGCTTCGGCCGCCAAGTGGTCGACCGGTGCATCCAACGGAAGTTATGTCACCGACGGATGTTTCCTTTACCGCACAAAGGATGGCAAGCTCCTGATGATATGGTCGAGCTTCATGAATGGTGAATATGCGATTGGTGTGGCTGAGTCGACCACTGGAAAGGTCATGGGACCGTGGAAGCAGATAGATGAGCCGCTTTTCAACCGCGACGGCGGGCACGGAATGCTTTTCAAGGACTTCGATGGCGAACTTCATCTCGTGATACATGTGCCCAATTCACCGTCGGGGATGGAACGTGCCCGCATTTTCGACATCGAGGATACAGGCAGCGGCCTGAAAATGAAGCAACCGAAACCTTAAACGCTGCCTGCAAAGATGAAATCCGTACTTTTAAGCCTGTCGGCTCTGCTGGCAGGAATAGGCCTTTTGACTTCGTGCAGCGAAGCCGGTAACGCTTACTGGATTACAGCTGAGAACAACGGTAATGATCCCAACACATGGATATGTTTCCAGAAAGATCTGAATGTAGGCAGTGTGCCGAAGTCGATGCCGGTGAGAATAGCCGCCGACAGCAAGTACTGGCTATATATCAATGGTGAACCGGTGATAACCGAAGGGGGCGTGAAGCGCGGTCCTACGCCCGATGACACATATATGGATCAGGTTGACCTTGCGCCTTATCTGTCGAAAGGCGAAAACTGTATATCGGTGCTTCTGTGGTATTTCGGTAAGGAAGGTTTTTCGCATAAATCGTCGGGAGAGGCGGCACTGTTTGTCGACAGCAAGCTGCTGAAAAGTGACAGCACATGGGTGGCTACGGTTCATCCGGCGTTCTTTACTCCTGAGGGGGAAGAGCCTAATTTCCGTCTGCCGGAGTCAAACATCGGTTTTGATGCCCGCAAGGACATCACAGACTGGACTGCAAGATACAATGCCGAATGGCCGGCGGCCAAGCAGATAGGAACTGAAGGGGACGCCCCGTGGGGTAAGCTTTACGACAGGGTTATCCCGCAGTGGCGCAATCAGGGGCTCAATGATTATGTTTCGGTCGAGCTCCGCAAGGGTGAGGTTGCTGACACCATATATGCCAAGCTGCCTTACAATTGCCATGCTATGCCCTACATGAGCGTCACAGCACCCGAAGGTCTCAGCATAGACATACGCACCGATCACTATATGGGCGGAAGCCAGCCAAATGTATTCGCCCAGTACATCACCCGCGACGGGGAGCAGACTTATCTCAATCCGGGCTGGATGAATGGCGAATATGTGATCTACACAGTACCGGCGGGAGTTACCGTGAATGAGGTGAAGTATCTCGAGACGGGATATGACACTGATTTCTCAGGATCGTTCAGCAGCAGTGACGAGTTTCTCAATAGAATATGGGATAAGGCGCGGCGCACTCTCTACGTGACGATGCGCGACACCTATATGGATTGTCCTGACCGCGAGCGCGCGCAGTGGTGGGGCGACGAGGTCAACGAGTCGGGCGAGGCATTCTATGCCCTGTCACCGTCGAGTCACCTGCTCATGAAGAAAGGTATGTATGAGCTTATAAACTGGCAGTGTCCCGACAGCTCGATATTCGCGCCTGTGCCCGCCGGCAACTGGGAGAAAGAGCTTCCCGGGCAGATGCTCGCATCGGTGGGACGCTACGGGTTCTGGAATTATTACCTGAATACCGGCGATATAGAGCCGATAAGGGATCTGTATGATGGCGTGTCGAAGTATCTTGCGATGTGGAACCGTGAGCCTGACGGCACAATACAGCCGCGCACAGGTGGCTGGCACTGGGGCGACTGGGGTATGAACATCGACAAGAGGGCACTTTACAACGCATGGTATTACATAGCTCTCGACGGTCAGAAGAACATGGCGCAGGCTCTCGGACGCACGGCCGAGGCAGACTCGATAGCCTCGGAAATGTCGGCTCTCAAGGAGGCGTTCAATCGTGTGTTCTGGACCGGGAAGGCTTACCGCTCACCTGATTACACGGAGGATACCGATGACCGCGTGCAGGCTCTCGCCGTGGTCGCCGGACTTGCCGATAAGGAGAAGCATGATGCAATTGCCGATGTGTTTGCAACGACATTCTGGGCGAGCCCCTACATGGAAAAATATGTTGGGGAGGCACTCTTCATGATGGGACGTGGCGAGGACGCACTCGCCCGCACGCGGGAGCGTTTCGGCCCGATGGTCGACGATGAGCTTCACACGACATTGTGGGAAGGCTGGGGGATAGGTACCGACGGCTATGGCGGCGGCACGACCAATCACGCTTGGAGCGGCGGCACGCTCACGCTTCTGTCGCAATATGTGTGCGGAGTGCGTCCGCTTGAACCGGGTTATGAGGTGGCGGAAATAGCTCCGATGCCTTCGGGACTCGAATATGCTACGGCAGTAGTACCTACTGTGAAAGGATTGCTCATGGCCGGATTCAACGACAGTGAGTCGGCATTCACGCTCAACATTGAGTTACCCGAAGGGGTAAAGGCTGTGGTGCGACTGCCATACGGTGGCGAGGTAAAGGAAATCTCCACCCACGGTATCCATGAGTTTACGGTGAAGAAATAAGATTGCTCAGAAAAGCATTGAGCCGTGAAACCCGAGAGTTTCACGGCTCAAATTTTATAGCGTCGTGTTGTTTTGGATTATTTCTTCATGGTGAAGGAGCGGGAGGCGAGGCGGTAGTTGTCGGCGAAAAGCTCGACCATGTAGTCGCCGGGATTAAGCGCTGTGTTCACATCCCAGTAGATTGTGACTCCACCTATTTCCTGACCGGCGTATTCGATGTTTTTCTTTGCCGTGCAGGGGAGCGACGCACCCTCGAAGGTGAATGTGCCGGCGTTGCCAAGCAGCGTGCCCTCGGGGCTTGTGATGCGCAGATAGATGGTCTTTTCACCCACGGGTGTGGAGTTGTTCTGCGGGATGGTGAAGGTGACCATGAGCTGACGCGCCTTGGTGACGTTCTTCTCAGGCTTACCGTTTTTCTTGAGGCCGACAAGGTTCAGGCCTGTTACGTTGAGTTTCTCGGCAAGTACCATGCGTTCGGTCAGCTGCTCGTTTTTCTTGGACTCCGTGGCCACACGAGCACTGAGCTGCTGGTTGCGGTTCTTTATCTGTGCGTTCTCGTCGCGCAGGGCTGCGTTCTCTTTTCCGAGTGAATCGATCTGAGCCACATAATGACGCAGAATGCCTTTGAGTGTCGAAATCTCGCTCTCAAGCTGCTTGATGCGCTTGGCGTTTTTTGTTTTTTCGTTGTTGAGTTCCTGAAGAAGTTTCTCGACTTTGGCTCGCGCTGCGGTGTATTTTTCGACAAGCGAGTCGTTTTGCAGGAGCATCGACTGGCCCTCGTACTGCGCGAACTCGTGGTTCAGGGTCTCATACTCGTTGGATAGTGCAAGCTGATCGTTGGAAAGCTGAAGCTGCTCGTTTTCAATCTCAAGCTGGCGCATCTTGCTTGTGTTCATCGTCACAAGCACTACGATCGCCACTACGGCAAGAGCAAGCGCCATGCCGAGGATGATAGTGAGGCGCAGTTTTTTCAGCTTCTCTTTTTCTTCTGCTTCCATGTTGTGATAACTGTTCTATTCAAGTTTAAATGTTGTTCTGGAATGTGAGTTCGACAACCATGTCGATTACACCGGGAGCTTTTTTGCCGGGTTTGAGGATTATGCCGTCGGCCGACTGTGTGAAAGGCACTTTCTCGCCGCCTACAAACATCGTGGCACCCTTGAGTTTGTTGCCGGTGTAGGGGAGGAATATCGGGCCTTCGATGTCGTTGAGGACGTGGACATACATTGTGTTGTCGCGGTGGGTGGTCACGCCCCATTCGTGAGCTCCAACGGCAGTGGAACGCACGCCCTTGACTGTCGTACCGTAGGTCTGCATCCATTCGCCCATCGCTTTAAGTATGTCGATTGATTCGGCGGGGAGTGTACCGTTGGGACGCGGACCTATGTTGAGAAGGAGATTGGCATCCTTACCTGCTGTCTCGACAAGGAGACGTATGAGGGTCTCGGGCGATTTCCACGCGCGGTCGGTCGGGCAGAATCCCCATGTGCCGTTCATGGTCTGGCAAGTCTCAAGCGGCAGGCTGCTTACCTCCTGACCTGAGTAGCCGGCGAAATTCTCGCCCGGCTTGTCACGCTCAAAAAGCTGCATATCCTCACCGGGATAGGGGGTGAGATGGTGGTTTGAGCCGACAAGACATGCGGGCTGGAGCGAGTGGATAAGCTCATACTGGTGCTGAAGATTCCATATTTTGGCTGTCTCGTCGTTGTCCTTGCCTTTCTTGTCCCACACGCCGTCGTACCATATAGCACCTATAGGGCCATAGTTGGTGAGGAGTTCGGTCAGCTGGGTGTCCATGAACTTCATGTAGTCGTTCCAGTTTCCGTCGAGTTTGCGTCCGGCATTGTGTCCGCTTCCACCGAGAGGTGAGTAGTCATCGCGTCCCCAGTCGACCTGCGAGTAGTAGAAGTGCAGTTTCAGGCCGTGACGCTGGCATGCCTCGGCAAGTTCCTTGATAATGTCGCGCTTAAAGGGAGTGGCGTCAACGATGTTGTAGTCAGAGGCCTCGGTGTCGAACATCGAGAATCCGTCGTGGTGTCGCGTGGTGATGGTGATATAACCCGCGCCCGCGTCCTTGAATGCCTTGACCCACTCGTCGGCGTTGAACTCCGACGGGCAGAATCCCGATGCAAGGTTTTTGTATTCGGCATAAGGGAGTTTCAAAGTCTCCATAGCCCATTCTCCCTGTCCGAGCATCGAGTAGATGCCCCAGTGTAGGAAAATACCGAATCCATGGTCGCGAAATTGCTCGCGTGCTTTAAGGTTCTCTTCGGCGGGAGTGTAGTCCCATGCGAATGCGCCCGACACTCCGGTCAGCGCCGCAACAGCAAGTGTAATGATTTTTTTAAACATGTCCTGCAAAAATGGGATGTTTGATTGGATATCCGTCGGCAAAGATACATAAATAAATTGAAGTGAATTAAACTTATCACAAAATGTTAAACACGAAGTGAAATAACAAGATGTCATAAGTATAAATCACTTCATTAGGAGCTTGCGGAAAAATGGAGCTTAAAATGACTAACTGCTGTTTATCTTAATCCTTTTTCTTCTTGTCAGTGCGCTTGAATTCAGTCCACTTTTTATCGAATTTACGGTGAGCTTTATAGTAGGTGATGCCAGTCATCTGCTTTAAGAGTGACAGTGCGCGATGCCCGATCTTGAAATTGCCTCTGCCTACGTTGTTACTGACAAGGTTGCGGTCGGGGTTGAGTGAAAGTCGGACTTCTGTTTCGTCGAGATTATTCACTCGTGCCACAAGCTCCATGATTTGCGCGGATAATTCAGGAGCGTCCATAGGCTCATATATACCGATCTCGCCGGTGTCAAATTGCCGTTTCTCCCATTTGCGTGCCTCGCTTGCGGTGATATATTCTTTGTCAAGGAAATAAACTTCCGCTAAGGTGCTCACGAAGTATGGCTCGTTGTTACGGTTGAACCTGAACATGTCATGTCCTCTGCCACGGGACTCTATGCTGAAAGAATAACCGCTCAAGTCCATAGGGGAGATAGAGTCCTCAACTACGTTGCGGTAATCGAACGACAGTTTGAATTGGTCAAAATCGAGGTTGCTTATGAAGAAGCCTGAAAGATCGGGTACCCATTTCCGGCTTGTAGTATCGGCCAAAACATCAACGCTAACACTTATTCTGTCATTGTCTCTTGTCCATATTTCGGTAGGGCTGTATCGACCCTTCACTGTGTCTACACCGGTTTCTGCGGCTCTTAAATTCATCGGTATTTCCATTACGGGAGCAGTGCCGATCCAATCGGACCATGAGAAATGATGATTACTTTTGTTACCGACGCTGTCGAGTCCGTTGCTGTTGGTAAACTTATAGTAAGAACGGCAAGTCAATACTCTTGGGGTATGCCAACCCCTAAATTTCACTTTCTTATCAGTCGGCAGCATATAATCCACCATCTTCTCACGAAAAAGAAACACCGTATCGGTGTAGGTGGTAAGGGTTGAGTATTCGCGCACATAAGCGAGCATGTGAAGCACCTTGTTTGTCCTCTCCTCAACCAATACTTCAGGGAGTTCGTTGAATGTTTCCTGCAATAAAACCGTATCGGCTTCTGCCGATGTTACTGTTTTCTCGTTGAAGCCAATATAGCGGACTGTAATTGGGTAGAGTTCGGGGGATATAAATGTAGTCCAACCTTTTGCATCGGAAACTCCTATCAATTTACCGTGACGGTCAAATACAGAGGCGTTGGGCAACGGTGTATGTGTGACGGAATCAGCAACCACAATACCCTTTGTCTGCCCTCCGGCTATTTCGAATGATAGAGCGCATAGGATGAATGTGAGAATTTTGTGAATCATGAGAGAGTGTGCTTGGACGCAAATATAGCAAAATAGATAAGCTATTTTGTGATTTAAAGCTGTGGTAGTAAGCTTGCTGTAGTATTTTAAACTATGTGAAAGGTGTAGTATATGTCTATTCCTAGATAAATAACTCGAATAGGATTTAAATAATATCTGGTTGATTGGTCTTTACTGTTTTTAACTCGCACTTGTATTTTGTCAAGAAATTACGTTTGGCATTTGCTATTACAGGATTAGATTTACTGGAAGGAAATGACTGAGCTACAATACGAGCTTTACGGGAATTGATAGAATTATGCTGCAGAAGATGATTAGTTAGTGAACTTTCAAGTTGAGATATTGCATGAGCAACATCTGTTCCTTTGAGTTCAACCAAAATCTGCATAAAAAGGTTCGGAACTAAAATATCCTGTACAAGAATCATGTAATCACACTTGCGTCCTTCTGTTATTATGTAACCATCGACTTTGAAACATGTTATGGGAGCTTTTTTGGCACACTTTAAAACATACGTGGTACGTTCTTCCTTTAGTGACAAACGTTCGCGCATATCCAAAGGAATACACGGCATATAGCCAAGTTTTTTCAGTCGATCATACATTATTGGTTTGTATTTATTGTATTTTAATACTCACTTGCACATATAATCTCATTAAGCTTGGCCATTCTTTCCTCAACCACATCAGATGCACTATCCAAAAAAGTGCCATCTACCATATATATATCAGATGAAACCAAGTCCCTTATGTTTCCATTCTCATCAATACTGTAAGCTCCTATAGAACCTTTTTTAGGAATTAATTGTTTTTCAATAATTTCTTCTGTTGCTTCAGGGTTAATATCATAGGCCTCCGAGGCTGCCATAAGAACATTTATAGCCGATAGCACGTAAGGGCTATGTGTTGTCATAACAACCATGCTTTTTGTGTTATTAGCACGTCTGTTGGATTCTTTTATGGCTTTAACCAACCTCTCTGTAATAGATATTTGAGACGAAGGAAATAAATTCTGCTCAGGTTCCTCTACAAATAGTTGTATGCTTTGATAGGTGAGTAGTTGAGTACTCTCATTACGTGTCTGCTTTAGTACTTCTGTTAGGTCTTTATTAGACCCTCCATCTCTAAGGATGCGAGCAACTATTTGAGTTAAATCAGATTGACTTAATTTGGCATTTTTACCCACTGTTCCAATAAGGCTACTCGTAATTACTTCCAAAGGAAACGCAGATTGGATCCCACTTGAAGCATAAAATGGTGAAAACGGAGGTAAATCATTATTTTTTCCAAGAATCTTAATTTGTTCTCCTTTTTCTTTGTCATAATAATACTCCATATCGGGAGCTACGGTAAGGCGTAATTTATGTTCGGATGTGAAATCTTCTTTGTATTCTCCCCATTCAAACACAAAATTGAATAGCATGTCCATATCACTTGACCTATAGCCGTCCTGTATATTCTTCATCGCCGATAAAAGATTCCGTTCCGATGGAACAAAGCAAATCTTAGAGTTATACCTCTCTGCATTTGGCTTAGTCGTTATTTGTGCATTTGTACGCTCATTACCAAAGAATGTAATATCAATGACATCACCGACATAAGCAATATGGCTTTTTTCATTAAAAAAACTGCTGTTGAATCTATAAAAGTGCATCAGTTCCTTAACGAAACGGTAATAATGTCCATAGGCATACGCAATAGTTTGTCCATTAACTTTGGTTCCGATTGCTGCCTGCTTATCAAGCCAGCGGCAATAGCACAAGATTTTTAATAATGTACTTTTTCCACTACTTTGTTTCCCAATAAAGAGATTTATCGGTAGAAGCTCAATAGTTCCAGTGTCAGAAATAGAGCCGATATTCCGAAGTCTTATGGATGCCATTGTCTTTTATATTGATTACTGAGCAAAGATAATTAAAATAATCAAAACCTCTTAGGAATAAATTGTGGCGCCATCTAATTATTGTTAAGCTATGTTTTAAGTTGTTTGATTTATATGTTTGATATAGCTGCAATACATTAATTTATATTATAATAAAATGGAATTTACTTGGTAAGGGAGGTTTGTGCTATCTTTGCAGATTTGTTTAACGCGAAAATAGGATAGTTATGGACATTAAGGATGTCAGAAGCAGGGCGGCTGCCATGCAGTCAAGGGCCCGTGAGGTGCTCGCCGAGTCGGGGATTACCGGTATTCTCGAGGATGCAGGGCTTAGGGTTAATCTGATAGGTTCACTGAAAATGGGGCTGCTTGCGGCTCACCGCGACATAGACATGCACGTCTACAGCGCGGATGTGACAACCGATTTCAGCTTTTCGGTCATGGCTAAGGTGGCGTGCAATGAGCGTGTTACCGAAATAAAGTGCATAAACGGGCTGCACACCGATGAGCGGTGCATAGCGTGGCATGTGTTTTATAAAGCTTCTGACGGTGAATTATGGCAGTTTGATATAATCCACATAGAAGCGGGCTCGCAGTACGACGGATTTTTTGAACGCATGGCAAGCCGCATCTGCGAGGTGATGACCGATGAACAGCGCGACACGATATTGAGACTAAAGTTTGAAACGTCGGGAATACGTGATTACCATGGTGTGGAATACTATGAGGCGGTGATTGCCGATGGGGTGAGGAGCTTGGACGAACTGGATAGCTGGGTGGAAAACCATCGGCAGAAGCCGCCACACTATTGGATTCCTTGACGGTTATTTCTGTCTGAATGTGAGTATCTCCTCGTAGTGCGCGACAGTCCATGAGATCAGGGCCGATATGTGCGGCATGAGGCTTTGACCGAGCGGGGTGAGGGAGTATTCGACGCGTGGCGGTATCTCGGCATAGAGCCGGCGGGCGACAAGCCCGTCGGAAGCCAGATTTTTCAGTGTCTCGGTGAGCACCTTGGGCGATATGTCGGGGATAGCTTTGCCAAGTGTGTTGAAGCGTGTTACGCCGTTTTCGGCAAGCACGCACATCACAAGCACCGCCCACTTGCCTGAGAAGCGTGCGATTATGTTTCTGACGGGGCAGGAGTCTATGACCGTGAATTTCTTAAGATTTTCTTGCAGCGGCAAAGCGTTCATATTCAGAAATAGTTACTTGTGGGTAAGTGAGTGACGGGACAGTAACGTCTTGCATTATAGAATGGTGTGACGTATATTCGCACTATCAAAATGAAAGCGGTTTCCCGCCATAAAGTTAGTATAAATCCACAATTATAATTCAAAAATATGAGTGAAGTTAAAGTAATGAATCAGGGCGCTAAGTTTGCGCACGTTTCAGCCGGTTCTCTCAAGGGGTTTGAGGGAAAGCAGTTTGTGAAGGATGCCAGTGGTGCCACTTCATGTGAGATCTCGTTCGGCAGCCTCCCCACGGGCGCATCGGTGCCGTTCTTCCACAGCCATAGGGAGAACGAGGAAAATTATATAATCCTTTCGGGTGCAGGGCGTTTTCAGGTCGATGGCGAAGTGTTTGACATAGCCGAGGGGTCAGTGATAAGAGTTGCGACCAACTGCAACCGTAACATCAAGTGCACTTCGGCTGAGCCGATGACCTACATCTGCATTCAGGCAAAAGAGGGGAGTCTCGGCGGCTATACTATGACCGACGCCGACATCACCGAGCGCGAGAATCTTCTGTAATCTGATATTCAGGATTCAAACGGGCCATAGGTGGCAAGCACCCGCATGGACTCGTCGGAAGCGTCGACTACAAAGATGCGATAGCTCTTCCCTCCCTCGCTCACGCGCACGACAATGTGGCCGTAGTGCGGGCTGACCGTCTGGAACCACGGTTCTTCGGCGTAGGCGAGGCGAAGTGTGTCGGGGATGTTGCCGTAAAGCACAAGCGGCTCATCGTCGTGAGCGCGCGCGTCGGCGATGCGTCCGAGGATTTTGGGCTGTGTGTGCTGCCAGTCCCACACGCACATTACATAGTGACGTGCCCTGAGGTTGTCGAGAAATCCTTTCGACATGGAGTCAAGATATCCGTGATGGTTGGCTTTGCAGAGATCCACTTCGCCGCAGGCAATTGAAGCGAGCGAGTCAACAAGGAAGTTGTTGCCCTCGGCATCCTTCAGCTTACCTGACAGGTCGCCGCCCGTATAGAAACTGAAAGGCCCGTAGTCGACGCGTAGAGCGAGGCTGCGGGTGTTTTCATTCTTTGAATTGAGATTGGCCGGGTTTAGGTCGTAGCAGCGTATAGTGGAGTCACCGCCCATCCACACCTCGCCGCTCGAAGCGAGATTGCGTATCGAGAACGTGCCGCGGTATTTGTCGGGATTATTCTGCAAGGCGATCTGGTCGAGCGCACCCACTTTGAATTCCTCCTGCTGCAGCCCGTGGTTCTCTTTCTGCCATTTCACAAACGCCCGGTAATTATCGGTGTGTATGTCGTCGATAGGCCGGGGATAGTTGTAGTCGGGATAGCCGCGGTCAAACACATGGCCGAACCGGAAGTCCTCGCCGACGCGTGCGATGCCTGTGAGCACATAATCGGGATTGCGACCCTGAGTCGATGGAGCGGCATTGCCGACGTTGCCCGTATGATCGTCGTGAAAATGCGAGATCATCAGGTAATCGATATAATCTTTGCCGGGATTCACGCGGTCGAGATAGCGCGAGATCCACTCTCCGGCGCGACGCGTAGTGTCGGGCATGGCCTCGCACATCATCGGATAGGTCTTCGGATCATAGTCGCCTGCATCTATCAGCATCGTGGTGCCGTCGGGCATGATCATGAAGTTGGATTCGCCGCGGCCGGTGTAGATGAAGTGAATATCCATTTCGCCCGGCTGCCATGCGGCGAGTGCGTCGGGATTCTCGTTGCGGTTGCCGCCGCAGGAAACCAATGTAAGTAGCAGTGTGAGTGATAATGTTGATTTCATGGAAGATACAGAAATGATGTGACAGGCTTTGCTGATGCCTACTGTTAATTTCCCTGCAAGTTACGCAATCTTTTTCATTATAGTGTTTTTTTAGGACACGGATTTCATCAGATGTCCCGGTAATTTTTGTAGATTTGCGTCAGCGAGGGTTATGAACCCTCGTCGTCTATTGCTTATTATATAAAAAACGCCGGATGAATAGACTTGTCATTTTTCTGCTATTGGCGCTGTCAGCCCTCTGTTCCATTAAGGCTGACTATGTGAGGGATGTGGTTGTACCTGTGGCTACAAATTCAAACTATGCCTTTTATCCTGTTTACACAGATGTGTTTTTAAGGCTTGACACAAGAGATGGAAAAATTGACGCCATTGTTCCTACAAAGCCTTCGAAAAACCGGGCGCTCACTTCTGCATTGGTTTCATCACCGGGGAGTGCCGGACGCTTTGAGCTATACCCGACAGACAATATGTGGGAGTGGGTGCTGACCGACAAGACTACGGGTGAGATGTGGCTTCTGAGATGGGACAGCAAAAAGGAGGATATACTTAAGAAAGTAACTACCGACTGACAATCGTTTATAAAACAAGGAGAACAAAAGTCCTTCTTGCTGTATATTGCAGCGAGAAGGACTTAGCTTTCAAACGGCTTACTTTCTGCGATCAAACAGAAGTGAATCAATAGAGTATTTACCGCTTCCCATGATACTCAAAAGGCAGTAGATACCTAAAAATAACAATGGCAGCGAAAGGGTCGCAAATTCATCATGCCAATGATACCGGGAGGCAATCAGCATGTTAAATGCCAATATCATTGCTGCTGGACGGGAGAAAATGCCCCCTATCAGTGCAGTGGCACACCCAACTTGAGCAAAGATTGTGAGAACTAAGGATGGTACCATGCCTATGCCGATGGGATCATCAAAGAAATTAATGGAATACTCTTGAAAATTCTGTATTTTCCCGATTCCGTAAGGAAGCATCATTCCTCCAGCAAATATCCTGAACAACAGGAGTGTGAGCGATAGTCCGGTTTCCGATAAGGGCTTATTGCAGAAAATGAATCTGATTAATTGTTTCATGAGTCTGTTTATTAGATTGTTAATTTTTTAGATTTTGCGGATGACGCGGCAGGGATTTCCCACGGCGAGCGATCCCGACGGAATATCCTTGTTCACAACACTTCCTGCTCCTATCACGCAGTTGTCGCGGATAGTGACTCCGGGGAGAACGCACACTTGCGCCCCTATCCAAACATTGTTGCCTACAGTGATAGGGCGGGCATACTCCAGTCCCTGATTTCTCTGCTCAACGTCAAATGGATGTCCGGCCGTGTAGAAGCCGCAGCTGGGGGCAATGAAAACATTGTCGCCGAAGCGCACTTTTGCCCCGTCGAGAATTACGCAGTTCACATTGGCATAGAAATTCTCCCCGATCTCGATATTATAGCCGTAGTCGCAGTAAAACGGCTGCTCGATAAGGAAGTTCCTGCCTGTTTTTCCAAACAGGCCGGTAATAATTTCTTCTCTGCGCATGGTGTCGGATGGCCTCAGATGGTTGTACTCGTGGCAAATGTCCTTGCACCGCATTCTTTCGGCTATCAGTTCGGCGTCGTTATTGGCATCGTACAGCTCACCGAGGCTGCACTTCTCTTTTTCGCTTATCATAGTTGTCCGATTGTTTTTTGCAAAAATAGGTTGCGGTGGTGTGCTGTGCAATGACTAAAAATAACCATTCTACAGACGCAACGCGCCCCGCCTCAGATGGGGCAGGGCGAGCTATGTCACGTGGGTTGTCTACCGATGATCAGTGCTCAAGATAGTAGGTGATGGAATTGACCACGCGCACGGTCTTGATGTAAGGTGTGTACTGGTCGCGGTCCTCGATAGAGAACTGCCCCTGACTGGCTGTCTTGATCTTCCCGAGTTTGCTGCCTGAGTCTTCGGCGAATTTCACAGCCGACTCGCGGGCGGCGTTGGTGGCTTCGGCAACCATCTCAGGCTTGATGTCGTTGAGACCGGTGAACTCATAGATCGTCTGATACTGATAGCCGGTGTCGATCGAAATACCTTTTTTAATGAGTTCACCCTGACGCTTTATAAGCTCCTTAACCACAGAAACCTTGTTGGATGACAGCACAAGAACCGAGGTGAGTGTGAAACGGTAGGGGAGATTGCCTGAGCTGTAGCGCTCGGCATCGCGGTCGAACACGGTTGTCTGACCCACAGAGATTTCCGAAGCGTCTATGCCGTTGGAGGTCAGGAACTCGGTGATTACCTTGTTGGTGTTTGTGACCTGATCATAGAGTGTGGGCAGGTCATTGCCGAGCGTGGTGAATGCTATCGGCCAAGTAACCTTGTCGGCTTGGACTTCGCGTGTGGCGAGGCCACGCACGGTCACAGCTCGGTCGCGGAACGCGAGATTGTTGATGCCCGATCGCAGGGCAAGCCCGATGGATGCAAGCGCGGCACCGATTATCACAGCCGCGAGGATTGTTGTCGATGTCTTTGTCATATCTGCAGATGTTATAATCACATTTCAAATATAACATCTTAAAAATGAAAAGAGACTCCTTCATCACAAAAAAATGATGGAGGAGTCTCCTGCATGGGGCTGAGTGGCGTCATTCCGTCGCTATTCTCAACGTTTTGCCTTTGGTGAGCTGGTCGTGACTGATGAAATAACCGTCTACAGTCTCATCGCCATAGGTTATTCCGGTAATCTTTTTGCCGTCACCTTCCTTGACGATCGTAAATGTGTTTTCGGGAAGCGTGAAGGTGACTTTTTCGAACAAGGGGACAGAAATAATGTACTCGGCATCGGCGGGGGAGTAGGTGTAGAGCCCGATTGCATTCAGCACAAACCATGCCGACATCTCGCCTGCATCGTCCATGCCGCCGTAGGCGAGTCGCTCCGGTCCCATGTCGTAAAAGCGGTTCATGATGCTGTCGAGCACGGCCTGTGATTTCTCCTGACGGTCGATGAAGTAATAGGTGTAGGGTATGTTGTGACCCGGTTGGTTTCCGTGACAGTAGTTGCCTATGAAGCCGGTTAGGTTAGATACTTCCAGTCCGATATATGGTTCTGTGAAAAGCGAGTCGAGCTTGGCTTCGATTGCTTCGGCCGAAGGATACAATGCCAGAATACCCTGCGGGTCGTGGGGAGCATAGAAAATCAGATTCCAGCCGTTGGCCTCGCGGTACATCTGTTGGAAATAAGGATAATATGGGTCGTAGGGCGTCATCCACCCACCACCGGCGATGCGGCCGCGCATAAATCCGGTTGTCGGATCAAACACATTCTTATAATTGTTGGAGCGTTCCATCAGCTTGGCATAGTTTGCGCTGTCGCCAAGTTCTCGTGCTATCTGAGCCACGGCATAATCGTCGTAGGCATATTCCATTGTTTTTGTCACGCCACCCTTGTGCTCCTCCCAGAACGGGCATTCCGGCAGATTCTCGTCGGCGACATAGCCGTTGGCCATATATTCGTCGAGATAGGGGCGTGCATCCTGTCCGCCCGGCACCATTGCGCTTTTCAATGCGAGAGCATAGGCGCGGCCGAGGTCAAAATCCTTCACGCCGCGTTTATAAGATCCTATGACAAAAGTGGGGGCGTGATCACCGTGGAAGTACGACGGGATATAGCCGTCGCGTTTCTCGCCGCGGTCGATGGTCGACCGTATCACGTCGCGTGCCACATCGGGCTGGATCATGGCAAGGAGCGGCAACTGATTGCGGTGTACGTCCCAGAATGCAGGATTTGAGTAATAGCGGAAACCGGCGTTGCCGACGATCTCCCCGCGGGCATCACGGTATTCTCCATTGACGTCGCTCTCAAGCCGGGGCATGAGCGATGCGCGGTAAAGAGTCGTGTAGAAAAGGCGGCGGTAACGGTCGGTAGAGCCTTCGACCTTTATTTTCGACAGCAGATCCTCCCATGCCCGGTCGGCCTCGTTTTGCACTGTGGTAAAATCCTTGGCGAGCATCTCTGCCTCAAGATTCTCCTTTGCATTATCGATGCTCACATAGGATGCACCTATCTTGACTTCGAGCGGATCGGCCGATGTGTTGTTGGCGAAATCCACGACTGCTACAGGCGTCTCACCCTCTTTCGCACTGTCGAGGATGGCTATTGAGTCAATTGGGAGACTGGTGACAGCATAGAAATGAAACCCGCCCTGACTTCCTGCAAAGGCATTGTCGGCGACCTTCTCGATATTCCAGTGGCGCACTTTGCCCTGATTGTGCCCCACGTTGACGAGCAGACGCTTGGGATCGTTCTCATTGAATGTGTAGCGGTGATAGCCGGCTCTGAGTGTTGAGGTGAGCTCGGCATTCACGCCGTAGCGGTTGAGATACACCTGATAGTAGCCCGGACGTGCCGATTCGCGCTCATGGCTGAACCCCGATGCGAAATCATCGGCAGTGAAGTCGCCGGTGACCGGCAGTATGGGCAGCTCCATGAGGTTCCAGTGCCCCATGGCGGAGTGGGCGAAGCCGAGTATCGTGGTGTCCTCATATTGATAGCCTGCCCCGGCGTGATACATAGTCTGTGGCGTCAGTTGCACCATGGCGCAGGGTAGTGCCGCGCCGGGAAACACCTCGGCACCCCATGTGCGTGTCTCCTGATGCCGCTCGTAGCCGAGATCGGCGGGCTCCCACAAGGTGGCGGTTCCGAGGAGCGGGTTCACGCAGTCGGTGAGCCGGGCGGTCTGTGTGCTCTTTCCGGCGCATCCTGTCATTGCCGCCGCCGTTGCCGCTGTGATGATTGCTGCAGTAATATGTCTTATCTTCATTTTGTGGTTTGTTTATTCTTGTTTCTTATGCGTTTGGCTGCGTGTAAAGTTGCTGCGGTCATAAAAGTGAATAGAGGCGCGTCATTCACTGACCCGTCTCTATTCTCAACCATAGAAATCAATTACCTTGAGTTTTGGTCACCGTTTGCCGTACCTCACGGCGGTGCAAACAGCCTTAGAGAAATTGTAACATCTTATTTGTCTTATCTTTTCTATATAAACTTTAATCTTGGTCTTGTCTTTTGGATTTTGGTCTTTTGGTTTTCTTTTCTTGTTCTGTGAGGGAGGAGCGTCATATTGAGTTGAGCAGGTCAACTTTACCCTGATTTACCAGTTTCAGCACGAGCTCTCCGAAGAGAGTGTTCTGCCAGGCAAACCATTCGCGGGTGAATTTTGCAGGATTATCTTTGTGGAATGATTCATGTATGAAGCCGGTTTCGTTGTCGGTGTCCATGAGTGAGCGGACACATTGGGCGATTTCCTGATCGTCGGTTGAAGTGAGTGCTTTCATGATCAGCGACATCGGCCAGATCATGTCGTAGCCTACGTGCGGGCCTCCGATACCTTCACCGGCTGTTCCGGCAAAGAAGTAGGGATTGGAGTCGCTCCACACAAACCGGCGTGTGTTCTGGTAGATCGGATCATTCACATCCACGTCGCTAAGATAAGGGAGTGAGAGAAGGCTCGGAGCGTTGGAGTCATCCATCAGATGCTGGTTACCGAAACCGTCGACCTCAAAGGCGTAGATCTTGCCGAATTCGGGATGATCGTAAACCGCATATTTGTCGAGAGCCGTCTGCACTTCGTCGGCGAGAGCTATGCAGCGGTCGGCTGTGGCCTGATCCTTGTTGACGGTCGAGAGAATCTCGGCAGCCTTGCGCAGCGACGACACTGCGAAGAAGTTGGAGGGAACGAGGAACTGGAATGTCGTTGCGTCGTCCGACGGGCGGAAGCAGCTCACGATAAGACCCACAGGTTTCACCGGCGCGCCCTTTCCATCGTTGTTGAGAGTGTCGAGCTGACGCTCTGTCTTGCGCTGGAAGCGGTAGGGCCCTACACCATCCTTGCGCTGCTGCTCGGTGAATGTGGTTAGTATATTGTTTATGGCTTTCAGCCACTCGTTGTCGAATATCGAGTCGTCGCCTGTAACCTTCCAGTATTAATATGCGAGACGGATATGGTAGCAGCGAGAGTCTTTAGACCATT
>CAMWSY010000016.1 GCA_947176995.1 uncultured Porphyromonadaceae bacterium
TCCGGCCTCTGCTCCATGTGTCACGCGTCGAAATAGAGAACTTCCTGTCCTCCCGTCGGTTGCCGTGGATCACCGACAGCAGCAACCTCATCCCTGATGTGAAGCGCAACAAATTGCGGCTAAACATCATACCTGCGGTTTCCCGTGATTTCCCCGATGCCATGCGCGGCATAGACACCACTGCCGCTAACCTCGCCGACGACTACGCGATATTGCATAAAGCGTTGCACGGCACAATCTCAGAGATAACACTTGAAGATTCAGGTTTCTACGACCTCGTCAGGCTTCAGGCTATTTCACCCGCTCCACGCAGGGTTGTTTTTGAGATAGTGCGGTCACACGGTTTCAATTCTTCTCAGGCAGCCGACATTGCCGAGGCCTCAGGTGCAGCTGACTCAAAGCACTTCTCCTCCCCTACCCACACAGCTATAGTCCACCGCGGCATCCTGTCGATACATCCCCGCAACGCGTCGCAAAAGATTTTTCTTGAGGCCGAAAGCCCGTTCCTGCTCGCCGACGTGTCAGGAGAATTTACATGCGAGAAGCTTTCTTCCACCGATCCCCTCTCCGCCATCCGCCCCTTGATTACCGGCAAAGTTCCTTTCTTTGCTATGGATGCGACCGGGCCGCTTCCTTCACGCTGGATATGGCGACAGCCCGAAACCGGCGACCGCATAGCCCCATACGGCATGAAGGGACGCCGACGGCTTGTGAGCGACATTCTATCGGATGCCCACGCTTCGCCGATGCAAAAAAAAGAGGCGCGCCTGCTCGTTGCCGATGGCACGCCTTTATGGCTCGCTCCTTGGCGTGCGTCAGGATTCCGGCCTGTCACACCCGCCACAAGGGAGCTTCTTCTGTTCCGTTTGAAAAAATAGTTTACTGGCGGTCACGCTGACGGTGATTCCTCTCCGGCATCGACCGTTCGAGCGGATTCTCCCGCGCCTCATCATAGCGCACACGGTTGCGCACTATATCCATCGCAGTATATATTGCAGCGCGCAGACTCTCCTCCGACGCTTTGCCGTGCCCGGCTATGTCATAGCCCGTGCCATGATCAGGCGACGTGCGCACGTAAGGCAATCCTGCGGTGAAATTCACCCCCTCGTCCATCGAAATTGTCTTGAACGGGATAAGCCCCTGATCGTGGTACATGGCAAGCACTCCGTCAAATTTACGGTAGTGACCCGCTCCGAAGAACCCGTCGGCTGGATATGGGCCGAAAGCCTGAATACCCTCCTGACGCGCCTCTGCTATCGCAGGAGCCACGACACCGTCATCCTCCGTGCCTATCACGCCGTGGTCTCCGGCATGAGGATTAACCGAGAGTACGGCGATATGCGGGTGCGTGACGCCGAAATCACGCATGAGCGACTCATTGAAGATCGATAGTTTCTCCATGATAAGCTCCTTGGTGATTGCCTGCGACACCTCGGCGATAGGCACGTGAGCCGTAGCAAGTGCCACACGCAAGCCACCGGCACAAAGTATCATCAGGGCTTTGTCACCCTCCTCACCAAGCCGGTCTTCAAGATACTCCGTGTGCCCCGGGAAATGGAAATTCTCACTCTGAATATTGTTTTTGTTTATCGGAGCAGTCACAAGTGCGTCTATCTCATCCTCCTTCAGAGCCTCCACAGCCATTTCGAGAGCCTTCAATGCTGCCGCTCCCGCTTCGGGAGTGCTTTCACCGGCCTTCACCTTCGGCACAACTCCGTCGTCCGACACATCCACAAGGTTGTATGCACCTGACTTTGCATCGGCACTATCTTTTATCACATTCCACTGAATGGCGGGTATGTCGAGCGGTTTGCTGTACCAGTCGGCAAGTGCCGGGATACCGTAGACCACCGGAGTGAACAGTTCGAGAATGCGGTCATCACTCAGTGCTTTTAGTATCACCTCATAGCCGACGCCGTTGAAATCGCCGTGTGTTATTCCTATTTTCATATCCGTTGCATTTTAAGCCTTTACACGGTCATTTCCCCGCATAGTGATTCGGCAAGATAGTGCTTGACCTCTTCTGCGCCGAGGCCGAGGCCAAAAAGAAACATCAGTTTGGTGATTGCAGCTTCGGTTGTTATGTCCTGACCCGATATCACCCCGGCACGCCAGAGACGGTCACCCGCACTATAGCGTCCTTCGTGGATCGACCCGTTGACACACTGCGTTACATTCAACACTACTACTCCGCGCGATGTCGTGTCAGCGATAGCCTTCTCAAACCACGGTGCTGTCGGCGCGTTGCCCGCCCCGTATGTCTTCAGCACTATCCCTTTCACGCCGGGCACCGAGAGCTGATGACGCAGCACCTCCTCGGTAATTCCGGGATAGATGTTTACGATGGACACGGCGGTATCCATCTCGGTGCGCACGTTAAGCGGACGGCGTGACGGTGACCGCCACAGTGCCTCCTCGTTGAACGTTATTCCGAGTCCTATGCGCGCAAGCTGCGGATAATTGTTGCTGCGGAACGCATTGAAATTGTCCGCGCTCATTTTCGTAGCCCGGTTTCCGCGCCACAGATAGTTCTCAAACAATATTGCGACCTCGGTCACCATCGGGCCACCGTTGCGGCGAGTTGCAGCCGCTATCTGCAAGGCGGTGATCAGGTTTTCTTCGCCGTCGGTGCGCACCTCGCCGATCGGAAGCTGCGAGCCGGTTATTATCACCGGTTTGCAGAGATTGTCAAGCATAAACGACAGTGCCGACGCCGTGTAGGCCATAGTGTCAGTGCCGTGGAGCACAACAAAACCGTCGTAAGCACTGTAATTACGCTCGATTATATGACATATCTCACCCCACTTCTCGGGGTTCATGTCTGAGGAGTCGATCGGAGGGGCAAACTGCACATGGTCGATGTCGTAGCCCAGAAACTTCACCTTAGGCACATTGTCGATCAGATGGTCGAAGTTGAAAGGACGGAGCGTATGTGTCTCCGGGTCCTCTATCATTCCGATAGTGCCGCCGGTGTAGATGATGAGGATGCGTGGACGCTGCATGATCTCACGTTATTTTACCTGTGCACCGGGAGTGGCCGGTGCCATGGGAGTGAGCAATGTGAGACTTCCGTCGGCATTCTCTGCCGAAAGAATCATTCCCTGACTGACTATGCCGCGCAGTTTGCGGGGAGGCAGATTGGCGATGAACACCACCTGTTTCCCGACAAGGGTTTCAGGGGCATAGTGAGCAGCGATACCTGATACGATAGTGCGCTTCTCCAGTCCGTCGTCGATGAGGAAACGCAGAAGCTTGTCGGCTTTAGGCACGCGCTCGCATTCAAGCACCGTGCCCACACGCAGGTCTGCCTTCATGAATGTGTCGAAATCCACGTCGGGTGCTTGCGGAGCCGCTTTCCACGAGTTTATCTTGTTTGCCTCTTTCGCGGCATTGAGCTTGTCGATCTGAGCCTGAATAGCATCGTCCTCGATCTTGTCGAACAGAAGTTCAGGCGTGCCGAGTTGTGTCCCGGCAGCAATATTGTCGGGTTTCCCCACCATGCCCCAGTTGAGATCGCCCATTCCGAGCATCTTGCAGAGCTTCTCGCTCATAAACGGCAGGAACGGCTCAAAAGCGACAGCAATCGATGCGCATATCTGCAATGCGGTGTTAAGCACTGTGCCCACGCGCTCCATGTCGCCTGTCTTGGCAATTTTCCACGGCTCGGTTTCCTGAAGATAGCGGTTGCCTGTACGGGCCATGTTCATGGCCTCCTTGAGTGCCTCACGGAAATGGAATCCCTCGAGAGCCGAAGTCAGTGCCGTTCCTGCGGCTGCAACCTCATCGAGCGCGCTGCGGTCAACATCGGTCATTGCGCTCACTGCCGGCACTTTACCGTCGAAATACTTATGGGTGAGCACCATCGCACGGTTCACGAAGTTTCCGAGTATGGCCACAAGCTCCGAGTTGTTGCGGGTCTGGAAATCACGCCATGTGAAGTCATTATCCTTAGTCTCAGGCGCATTGGCTGTCAGCACATAACGCAGTGTGTCCTGTTTTCCGGGAAAATCGGCGAGATACTCATGAAGCCACACGGCCCAGTTGCGCGACGTCGAGATCTTGTCACCTTCAAGGTTCAGGAACTCATTGGCTGGCACATTGTCGGGAAGCTGGAAGTTGTCACCGTAGGCCTTGAGCATCGCAGGGAACACAATGCAGTGGAACACGATATTGTCCTTGCCTATAAAGTTGATCACACGTGTCTCGGGGTCTTTCCAATATTTTTCCCAACTGTCAGGCAGAAGCTCTTTTGTGTTGGAAATATAACCGATCGGAGCGTCAAACCATACATACAGAACCTTACCATCTGCCCCTTCCACCGGCACGGGAACACCCCAGTCGAGATCGCGGCTCACAGCACGGGGCTGTAGCCCGAGATCGAGCCATGACTTGCACTGGCCATAGACATTGCTTTTCCACTCCTTGTGATCCTCGAGAATCCACTTTTCAAGGAATCCCTGCCACTTGTCGAGCGGAAGATACCAGTGTTTTGTCTCGCGCATCACAGGCACATTTCCGGTGATGGCACTACGGGGATTGATAAGATCAGTGGCATTGAGCGATGTTCCGCACTTCTCGCACTGGTCGCCATAGGCGCCCTCGGAGTGGCAATGCGGGCACTCACCTGTCACATACCGGTCGGCGAGGAATTGCCCTGCCTCCTCGTCATAGAGCTGCATCGAGGTCTTCTCCACAAACTCCCCATTGTCGTACAGGCGACGGAAAAATTCGCTTGCTGTAGCCGAATGTATGTCGGAAGTCGTGCGTGAGTATATATCAAACGAGATTCCAAGTCCCGCCATTGACTCTTTGATGATACCGTGATAACGGTCCACGATGTCCTGAGGTGTGACTCCCTCCTTGCGGGCTTTGATCGTGATAGGCACGCCATGCTCGTCGCTGCCACCGATCATCACCACATCCTCACCGCGAAGACGGAGAAAACGGGTGTAGATGTCGGCAGGCACATAGACTCCGGCCAGATGGCCTATATGGACGGGACCATTGGCATAGGGAAGCGCCGTGGTCACCAGCGTACGTTTGAATTCCTTGCTCATGACTCCTTATTTTTCTGTTGTTACGTTATCAGCCTTAACCGCAGCGTGTTCATCTGCCGTATTGATCGATGACATGTTCAGCGGTTTTACGTTTTGTTTTATCTGGTCAAACCCGCGCCCATACACTCCGTTGACATTCGTCTGGGTAATAAAGGCATCCGGGTCCACGCTCTTTACTATGCGGAATATTGTCACTGCCTCGATCTTGCGGCACATCACAAGCAGCATCTTGGTGGGTTTCCTCGTGTACCATCCCACGCCGTCGATTATCGTGCAGCCGCGGTGAGCGTGTATATTGATTATCGTGGCGATCTCCTCCCATTTGTGCGAGAAGATTGTGAACTGCACGGCCTGACGGTTGGTATTGATAATCTGGTCGGTGACAAACGAAGCTATAAATAGGTTAATAAAACCGAGCACCACATTCTCGAGCACACCCGAGATTAGAAACGACGAACTGATTATACAGAAGTCAGTGTACTGCATCGTGCGTCCGACCGACACATTTGTCTTTTTCGACACAATCGCCGCCACGATATCGGTGCCGCCGGTGCTTCCGTTGTGGGTGAATGCCATGCCAACGCCCATACCGCACATGATACTGCCGATTATGACATTCATGAACTTCTGGTCGGCGATCAGCGGCTCGGGAAAAATCGGTGCAAGAATGCCGATAAATACCGATATTACCGTCGCCCCGAAAACCGTGCGCACGACAAAAGTTCTCCCGACTGTCTTATAGGCGATCGCAAGCAGAATCAGGTTGCCGGCATACATCGCCACCGCGATAGGCAGACCGTGACCGAACAATTTAAGCGTCGTGTAGTAAACGATCTGACCCACACCGGCCATTCCGCCCATCATCACACGTTCGGGATTGATGAAGGCCGAAAATCCGAAGGCATACAGGAAGATGCCGAATGTTATGATGAAATAGTCCTTGGCCGACAGCCAGATCTTGTTTGGTGATATGTGCATGACAGGTTTCCCGGATTCTTATTACCACACAAAGATATTACATTTTTCACTATCGTGAGACAATAACAGCCGGAAACGGCGTTTTTGCCTTGAAGACTTCGCTCCGCTCGGTTTCGGCAAGAAGTTTTGCCGCCTCACCCGAGTCGGCGGTTGTGCCGGTCAGCACATAGTAATTCTTCTCCCGGTCGACGGCCACAAATGCCCCGGCAAATCCACCGTCGCGCAACCGGCTGCAGAGCGACCTCGCATTGAATATCTGCTTGAATTTGGCAACCCCGACGCTATAGACTTTCGGCGTAACAGCATTGGCACCTTCGGCAGCCACCGCATAGAGTCGGGTGTTGAGCACCGGCAGAGTCACATCTCCAACTTTTGTTTCTTGCGGCTGCTCTTCTTTGGCTATCGCACTGTCCACATCCGCTCCGAGCCCCGAAGCTTTTTTCTCTTTAGCCGTTTCGTAGGCGGCACGGTAATTGGCCTCGGTGGTCTTGCATCCTGCCAGTGCCAGTGCTGCGACAGCAATTAGCAATAAAGACTTTCTCATAGCGGTGTTTATTTAAACGTGTCGGCAAAATCAAATATTGACTCGAACAACAGTCGTGAACGCGCGTCGAGGTCGCGTCCCCGCCGCGCCATCACCCTCGATGCCGTGTCAAAAAATTTCGGCAGCTGCACATCGGTGAAACCCGCTGCCCCACCTTCGCTGAACGAAGGGATGAAATTGCGTGGGAAACCTGTGCCGTGGATATTACACCCCACACCCACGACTGTGCCGGTATTGAACATCGTGTTGATTCCCGCCTTGGAGTGATCGCCCATCACAAGTCCGCAGAACTGTAGCCCCGTCTTTTCAAAGCGGCGCGTGCGGTAATTCCAGAGTTTGACAGGTGTGTAATCGTTTTTAAGATTGGATGCCGTGCACCCTGCACCCAAGTTACACCATTCTCCTATCACGGCATTTCCAAGAAATCCGTCGTGAGCCTTGTTGCTGTAGCCCTGCATCACCACATTGTTGAGTTCTCCTCCCACCTTACACCACGGCCCGAGCGTCGTGTCCGGGTAAATCTTTGCCCCCATGTTCACCGACGAGTGATCGCCTATGGCTATCGGGCCGCGCAGACACGCCCCTTCCATCACATGAGCCTCTGTCCCTATCCATATAGGCCCGTGCATGGTGTTGAGTATTGCGCCGTTCACCTCTGCGCCGGGAGCGACATAGATCAGCGATGCGTCACCTATCACCGTGTTGGTGCTGTTGACCGACGTGAATACTTTTCCCGTAACCAGACGCCCGAAGTCCTTTTTTATAAACTCCCCGTTATAGCTGAAAATATCGTAGGGACGGTCAATGGCTCTGACTGCGATACTTTCCGGAATATCAAGCACGGGAAGATTGTCACGCCTCTTCCAGTCATCAGCCGTGCCTTTCACCGCCACAAGCCTCTCTCCCGCTTTCATCGCCCACTTCCCCTGCCAGAGCCCCTGAGCGATAAAAGCTGTCAGCGCAGTATCCGGCAGAACATTTCCCGCGATATAGAGTGACTCCTCATCGGCAACCGGTCCGTCATCGGCTTCACATGCCTCGCTCATATACTCCTCTCCGACATATCCGCCGGACACACACTGAGGTAATGCCGCAGCCCACTTGTCGGCAATAGTATCGATTCCGAGACGTATCTCTGCCGAATATCGCGTAAATGTCACCGGCAGCAGATTAAGCCAACTTTCATGCAGATCAAAAAATATCAGTTTCATAGTCTTTTAGTTTCTTGTTGCAACAGCACGGGGCTTCTCCTTGAGTATCACAATACCGATGTAGGCACCTATCGCAACCACACGCAAGCACCACAGCAGCGCATCCTGCATATCAGTGAAATGCCGGATTGCCAGAGTCACAGCCCAAAGCCCCGTTCCCGCGGCAAAGTAGAACACACCCGACTTCACATCGTAATTTATCGGATATTTTTTCTTTCCTACCACCCACGATGCAATCATCATCACGCCATAGCAACATAGTGCCGCCACCGCGCATCCCATATAACCCATCATGGGGACAAGTGCCACATTCAGCCCGAGCGTCACCGCAAGCCCGAGCAGCGAAAACCATGTGCCGTAAATCGTGCGGTCGGTGATTTTGTACCACACCGACAGATTAAAGAACACTCCGAAGAAAAACTCCGCTATCATAATCAGCGGAACGACTCTTAGTCCCGAGAAGTAAGAAGGAGCGATAAACCACTTCACGATATCTATCATCTCCATTACTCCGAGGAAAATCAGCATTCCGAAGATTACATACCACTTCATTGCCTGCACATAGGCCTCACTGCTACGCTTGCCATCCTGCGTCTTGTGCTGCGCGAAAATATAAGGCTCATAGGCAAACCTGAACGCCTGAATGAACATCACCATTATTATGGCGATTTTATAGTTTGCGCCGTAGATTCCAAGACCGTCCATTGCCTCTGCGCGGTCATGTATGAGGAGCGGATAAAGAATTTTGTCGATCGACTGATTCATTATGCCGGCAAGTCCCAGCACCAGCAGCGGGAAAGAATAAACAAGCATTTCACGCAGAAGTTTCCCGCAATAACTCCATCTACCCCTCAGTTCCGGCATAAGCAGCACAAGTGTGACCACCGATGCGATCAGGTTTGCGAGGAAAATATATCCGACGCCGAAATCATCCGACCACATCCACCCGCACATCCCCCTCTCGGCAAGATGCGGCAAAAGCAGAATGAAAAAGATATTCAATCCTATGTTTAACCCTATACCAACCAATTTCAGGGCGGCAAAACGCATCGCCTTGTGTTTGTAGCGCAGATAAGCGAATGGTAATGAGGTAAATGCGTCCAATCCAACGGCAATTCCCATCATCCACACATACGACGGATGTCCCGGACAATCAATCCATCCGGCGAATATGTCGCTGAATATCAACACAATGATACAAAACACCGTCGATGATACACCGAGCGCACTCAGCGCGGTGGTGTAAACCTGCATCGGATCTTTCCAGCGCTCATGATTGGCAAAACGGAAAAAGCCCGTCTCCATCCCATAGGTGAGACACACCAAAAGCAGCGCCACAATAGAGTAGACAAGTGTGACCACGCCGTACTCCTCCGCCGGAAACACATGTGTGTACATCGGCACGAGACACCAGTTGAGAAACCGCCCCACAATAGAGCTCATCCCATACACCGCCGTATCCTTTGCAAGAGATCTAATTCCCGCCATCTTGTTAAGTAAGTCGTGTAAATTAGTTTATATTATAATTTGATGTTGGCATGAGTGATATTCTGATTTGCGAAGACGGAGTTATGGGGTTCCATAATGACAGATGAGCAAGTCTGAAGATTGCCATGACAACCCGAAGGATGGTATAAACAAATTTTCATGACTTACTTATAAATTTAATTCACTCCATCATCTTTCACCGGATGAAACGCATCATGAAGAATGCGTGCTTTTGCCACACCCACCGTCTCCTCAAGCTCACCGATGGAGGCATCCTTCATCCGCTTCACGCTTTTGAATCGCTTGAAAAGTGCGGCACGTGTCACCTCTCCTATTCCCTTGATGCTGTCAAGTTCGCTCACAAGTTGCGACTTGCTGCGCCGGTTGCGGTGATGTGTTATGCCGAAACGGTGTGCCTCGTCGCGCAGATGCTGCACGATACGGAGCGACTCTGAATTCTTGTCGATATACAGCGGCACGCTATCGCCGGGAAAATAGATCTCCTCAAGCCGCTTTGCAATTCCCACCACAGCTATCACACCGCGCAAACCGATTTCTTCAAGAGCTTCCACTGCCGAACTCAGCTGCCCTTTGCCACCATCCACCACTATAAGTTGGGGCAATCCCTCCCCCTCCTGCATCAGACGGGTGTAGCGGCGTGTGAGCACCTCTTTCATCGACGCGAAATCATCAGGACCTTCAACCGTTTTTATGTTGAAATGACGATAATCCTTTTTCGACGGTTTGGCATTCTTGAAAACCACACACGATGCGACCGGATTAGTGCCTTGTGTATTGGAGTTGTCGAAGCACTCTATGTGTCGCGGGAGCTCAGTCAGCCTGAAATCCTTTTTCATCCTTTCAAGTATCCGCTCTGTCCGCTGCTCCGGGTCAAGATGCTCCATCTGTTTCAGGGCATCCGTCTTGTACTGGCGGGCATTTTTTTCCGAGACCTCGAGAAGCTTTGCCTTGTCACCGCGCTGCGGCACTGTGAACGTCACCCCCTCGAGTTCTATCTCCGGGACGACCGGCACAACCACCTCCTCATATTCGGCCCCAGTCACCTCCCTCACCTCCTGCATGGCATAAGCGATCATTTCTCCGACGCTCTCCCCCATCATGCGCCGGTACTGGAGAGTCATGCTTTTGACCACAGCGCCACGCCGCACGTGCATATAGTTGATAAAAATATCATCGCTATCCTCGTCCACGCCGAAGACGTCAATATCCTCGATCGTCTGTGAGATGATGACGCTCCGCGCCTGATACCTTGCCACGGCATCATACTGCACTTTCAGCTCCTGCGCCTCCTCAAACTTCAGAGCAGCCGAAAGTCGTTCCATTTCCGACCGTAGATAGCTCATAAGCTCTTTGGTCTCCCCTTTCAGGATCTGCTTCACCCTGTCGATATAAGCCCCATACTCCTCTGCCGATATAAGCCCCTTACAGCAACCGCGGCAGCGGTGCATGTGGTACGACAGACAGAGCCGCCCCTTCCCTTTTGCAATAAATTCAGGAGTGATAAGACTCTTGCAAGTGCGCAGAGGATAAAGTTCCCTGATAACCGACAGCACCGACTTCACGGCATTCCCGTCGGTATACGGGCCATAATATTTCGACCCGTCACGCACCCTGTTGCGTGTCATGAATGCCCTCGGATACATTTCCGATGTCAGGCATATCCACGGATAGCTCTTGTCGTCTTTCAGCAGGACATTATAACGTGGCTGATACTCCTTGATCATGGAGCTTTCAAGATTCAGGGCATCCTGCTCCGTGGGGACCACGATATATGTCATGTCGGCAATAGCTCTCACCAGAAGATTTGTGCGCAGACGATCATGCGTGCGGTTGAAATATGACGAAACCCTCCGTTTAAGATTCTTCGCCTTTCCCACATAGATCACCTTACCACTGCTGTCATAGTAAGTGTAGACACCGGGAGTCTCCGGGAGAATCCTTATCTTCTCCCGGAGTTCCTCCGATTTCTTGTCAAGATGCTTTGCCATCCTTTTAATCTGTATGCGTCCTCCCGCAACAATTCAGACTCCAGACGCGTCTAATATCATCTGCATTTTAGTGACGCACATGGTGCGTCCGCCTTAATATTCGATCAGCGAAGTCACCTCCACATCCTTCGGGAGATTGTTGCGACCGCCAAGCATGGTCAGATCTATAATAAAATTAATGTAGATCTTTTTCGGATTCATGCTTTTGATAAGCTTGTAGGCTGCCATCATCGTCCCCCCGGTTGCAAGCACATCGTCATGCAGAACTACAATGTCATCCTCGCTTATTGCGTCGCGATGCACCTCAATGGTGTCCGTGCCATATTCTTTAGCATACGACTCACTGATCGTGTCAGCCGGAAGCTTACCCGGCTTTCTCACCGGCACGAAACCGGCCCCAAGGCGGTCGGCAAGAATAGCGCCACCGATAAAGCCGCGGGATTCAATGCCAACAACTTTTGTCACCCCCTTACCCTTATAGAGCTCTTCAAGACCATTGCCGATTGCACGCAGAGCACGGGCATCCTTAAAAGCCGTGGTAAGGTCCTTAAACACCACGCCCTTCTGAGGGAAATCAGCCACATCCCTCACACATTCCTTAACGTAGTCCATTTTGTTTATTTGATTTTTCAATTTTGTTCCACGTGAAACATTAACGACCTAACATCAACAGCAGCACATTGATATCCGATGGTGAAACACCGGGGATACGCGAGGCCTGAGCAATCGACGAGGGACGTATCCTGTCAAGTTTCTGACGCGCCTCCGTCGATAGCGCTGTCATTAAAAGGTAATCCTGATCGGCCGACAACTTAAGCCGGTCAAGCCGATGCAGCTTCTCGGCATTCTCCCGCTCCCGTTCTATATAGCCGCGATACTTCACCGCAACCTCAACCGAAGCTATGATCTCATCCCGGCGGTCGGCAGGCAATTTGTCCACAAATTCACCCAGCGAGGCATTGACAGCACAGAGATCACACAACGTCACACCCGGACGCGCAAGCACATCGGCAAGACGACCGGCCTGCGACACCGGTGACGAGCCAATACTCTCGAGATACGGATTTATTTCCGAAACACTGTACGATGTACTCTTCAGAAATGCCATAAGAGCCTCGATCCACTCCAGTTTCTCCCGCAACAGCCCGACACGCCTTTCCGATGCAAGACCTATCCCCTCCCCTATCGGAGTCAGGCGCTCGTCGGCGTTGTCCTGACGAAGAAGTATGCGGTACTCGGCGCGCGAGGTGAACATCCTGTAAGGCTCATCCACACCCTTCATCACAAGGTCGTCGATCAGAACACCTATGTATGCCTGATCGCGCTGCAACACTATAGCGTCAAGTCCGTGCAGCTTGCGGTGGACATTGACACCCGCCATCAGCCCCTGCGCGGCAGCCTCTTCATATCCCGTCGTACCATTGACCTGCCCGGCGAGATACAACCCGCCGCACAGTTTAGACTCAAGGGAGTGATGAAGCTGCGTCGGATCAAAATATGTGTACTCTATCGCATAACCCGGACGGTAAAGCTGCGCGTCGGCCAAAGCCGGGATCGTGCGCAGAGCCCGGAGCTGCACATCAAACGGCAGCGACGAAGAAAAACCGTTTAGATAGCATTCCGCCGTGTCTGCCCCCTCAGGCTCTATGTGGAGCAGATGCGACGAACGGTCAGGAAACGTGACGATTTTCGTTTCTATACTCGGACAGTACCGCGGGCCCACGCTGTTGATCTGCCCATTATAGAGAGGCGAGTCAGGCAGTCCGTCCCTTATGGCACGGTGAGTCTCCTCATTGGTCTGCACGGTATAACATTCGCGCTGGATGAGGTGAGACCTCTCCTCCGGGAGAAAACTGAATTTCCCGGCCGTATCCTCCAGCGGCTGCACTTCGGCAAGCTCCCATTTTATCGTTCGCCCGTCCAGACGCACCGGCGTTCCGGTCTTCATCCGCCCGGTTCTTATCCCCAATGCAGCGAGATCATCACCGAGACCGTGACTTGCAGGCTCCGCGATTCTACCACCTTCCCATATATGACGCCCCATGTGCATCAGGCCGTCAAGAAAAGTTCCGGCGGTGATCACGACAGCTTTTGCCGTAAACTTCACTCCGAGCGATGTGATCACTCCGGCAGCATTACCTGCCCCATCAACCACAAGCTGCGTCACCGAATCCTGCCAGAAAGTCAACCCCGGTATCGACTCAAGCTCCTTGCGCCACTCCTGACTGAAAGCCATGCGGTCGCACTGTGAACGCGGACTCCACACCGATGGCCCCTTCGACAGATTCAGCATCCTGAACTGTATCGAAGAGCGGTCGGTTGCAATACCCGTAAAGCCACCGAGAGCATCGATTTCCCTTACGATCTGCCCTTTTGCTATGCCGCCTATCGCCGGGTTACAGCTCATCTGCGCGATCTTGTTGAGATCCATCGTGACAAGAAGCACCGACGACCCCAGAAGCGCAGCGCTCCGGGCGGCCTCACATCCGGCATGGCCGGCACCAACCACTATTATATCGAAATCAAATTTCATTGATACGTCAATTCTCTATTTTTGCGGAATCGCCTCAAGCATCCTCAGGGCATCGTCTTCATGACTCTCCATTATTTCCCGTTCGCCGGGTCCTTTGTCATTGATACCGCAAAGATGAAGCAGCCCATGCACTATCACCCTGTTCAGTTCCTCATCATAATCCCCGTTTCTCTCCTCTGAGTTGCTTTTGACCGTGTCGAGCGAGATATACATGTCGCCACGCACCACTCCCCTACCAGTCCGGTCAAAAGTGATTATATCGGTATAGTAGTCGTGATCGAGAAACTGCCGGTTGACTCGCAGAATTTCCTCGTCATCGCAGAAAATATAATTCAGGTCTCCAACGAGCTTTCCGTGACTGCGGGCTACAGCCTCAAGCCACGTTTCAAGTCGGCCGTAATTCAGCGCAGGCAGATCAGCCGTCGTGCCCGCCACCGTCCATTGAAATGAATTCATAAAGCAGATGACACAAATTCCGGAATAACATTCTTTCAAAGATAAGAGTTTACTTGCAATTAAACACTACTCCCGATTGTTAATCAGCGTTAACATCCATTAACCCCAATTAACCCACAAACCCATCAAAACCTGCCCGAGACTACGACAAAATGAAAATAAACGAATCTCAAAGGGCAAAAATCCGCCCATAATCCTATATATCAACCCTTTATCAGTTAAAACCAAATACCTTAAAAATTCTCAAAATAGCATTCCCCCAAAACATTATGACGAAACAGTATGTTTATCTATCAGAAAACACAAGAAAACCATTATATACTATGAACACAGACGTGAATCAGATCATCGCCGATGCAGCAGGCAAAATTTCAGCCGAGTCAGCACAGATTTCTATGGACTCCGCAAAAGTAGCAGCACAAGCAAAATTTGATCAGCTCAAGGATCAGGCCATGGACCAGCTTGCACAGGCCAAGGGTCAGGCCACCGATATGGCCGGACAAGCTCAGGCTGCTTTCGGCAACATCAAGGATCAGGTGGCCGATAAAGTTGCAGGCATTAAGGATAGACTTTCCGACAAAGTGGATCAGGCAAAGGACGCATTGAAAGATATGTCGGTCGATGCACTCAACACTGTTTCCGACAAAGCCGCCAAGATTTCTGAAATGGCAAAAAACAAAGCGCAGAATCTCGCATAACCACAGCAACCATATATATTTTTCTCTGGAACTCCCGCCTTGCTCTCCTTAATCAGGACTGTGAGGCGGGAGACTCTTATACATCAAAAAGTCCCGGACATCATACCGCTTACCGACAGCAATTCAAACACCCACCACTCTTAATTCTTGGTTTAGAAAAAACTATTATCTTTGCATAAAGAGCAATCTTTATTAATCAACTGTTTTAATCAGGTTTATTAAACACAACAACCACAGCCATGTTATCAGATATAGAAATTGCACAGTCAGCCAACATTAAGGACATAAAGACTATTCTTGGAGCTGAATATGAGCCTATGATCGAACCCTACGGCAAGGACATGGGTAAGATTTCATATACTTATATAGATGAGGATAAAATTAAACAAAGCAACCTTATATTAGTTACGGCTATTACGCCCACAAAAGCCGGAATTGGCAAGACTACCGTATCGATAGGGTTGAATGATGGATTGCGCAAGTTGGGCAAATCATCAATCGCAGTACTGCGTGAGCCCTCCTTAGGTCCCTGTTTTGGCATGAAAGGCGGTGCTTGTGGCGGTGGATATTCACAGGTTGTGCCGATGGAAAAGATAAATTTCCATTTCACGGGTGATTTCCATGCTATTACCTGTGCAAATAATATGCTGGCAGCGGCTCTTGACAATCACCTCTACCATAATGCCGATATTCGCGAAAACATCAAGCGGCTATTGTTTAAGAGATGTATAGATATCAATGACAGGTCGTTGCGGCGTATTTATTATAAGATTTCCCCTAAAGACACCGACATGGTTCAAACCGGTTTCAATATTACACCGGCATCTGAAATCATGGCAATCTTTTGCTTATCCAATAATATAGAGGAATTGCGTCAGCGACTCGACAATATAATCTTAGCCGAATATAAGGACGGAACATACCTTTATGCAAAAGAACTTAATATTACAGGGTCACTGATTGCTCTGCTATCCGAAGCGTTCAAGCCCAATATTGTGCAGTCGCTTGAAAACAACCCGGTCATAATTCACGGTGGTCCATTCGCCAACATCGCACACGGATGCAACTCGGTAGTCGCCACCAAGCTCGGCATGACACTTTGCGACTATGTAGTGACCGAAGCCGGCTTTGCGGCCGAATTAGGCGCTGAAAAGTTCTGGAACATAAAATGCCGCAGGATGGGGATCTCCGATGAACTGAAATGTGTGGTATTGGTATGCACGATACCCGGATTAAAACAGTTTACCGGAAACATAGCTGACGGCTACGGCAATCTGCTTGCCCACTACAACATGTTGAAAAAACACGGGTTTAATGTTGTAGTAACCTGTAATGTCCACATGGACAAAGATACTGAGGCCGATAAGAAATCTCTTGTCGAGTTCTGTAAGCAGCATGACATAGCATTTGAATTCAACACATGCTTTGCCCACGGTGGCGAGGGCGCAATCAGGTTGGCACGGAAGGTTGTTGAAACTATTTCTGCTTCTGGTAAGAACACCAAAACCCACACCTACGAGAAAAGCGGTTGCCTGATTACAAAGATCGAAAATATACTGACCAAAGTTTATGGTTATAATCCTGAAACTCTGAATATCGTAATCAAGGACGGTCTGGCCGAAACGGTTGAAGGCATCGCTTCCAATCCAATGTTTGCCGACTACGATGTGTGCATCGCCAAGACTCAGTATTCTATGAATGACGATGTTGACACTCCGACAACTACACCCGGCAAGACGACCTTCACAATTACCGACATCGAGGTAAGTAATGGAGCCGGATTTATAGTTGTCTCTGCCGGTAATATGTTGCGTATGCCGGGATTACCCAAAATTCCCAGTGCCACTAAAATCGACTTTATCGATAATAAAATCACCGGCCTGTCTTAAATAAGACCACACCGACTTCCAGTTACATGGCATAAATACCTCACTCTGGTTCACTTCAGCAGATGTCTACGAAATTTCCATTTTTGTAGTACATTTGCATATAGTTATGGGCAAAAACAAACTCAAGAAATTTAGCGAGATGAAGTCGCTCGACTTCGTCTTCCAATATCCGTGGGCAGAGCTGAACCGGCTCGGCGGATTTCCACTGCGCGGAAAATGGGCGGAATTTTTCGGAAACGACAATCCAATCACTCTTGAGCTCGGATGCGGCAAAGGAGAATACACCGTCGGACTCGCCCGCCGCTTTCCCGACCGTAACTTCATCGGAGTGGACATAAAAGGCGCACGCATGTGGACAGGAGCTAAACAGGCCGAAGCGCTCGGCCTGAGTAACGTGGCCTTCCTGCGTACCGACATAGAGCTGATCCCCAACTTCTTTGCTCCCGGAGAAGTCGCATCACTGTGGATCACATTCCCCGATCCCCAGATGCAGAAAGCGCGCAAGCGGCTCACCGCCACACGTATGCTCGCTCTCTATTCTCAGATCCTGTCGCCTCATGGAACAATAAACCTGAAGACCGACTCCCCTTTTCTCTTCGCCTACACCTCGATGCTGCTCAACCACAACGGCATCACCCCTATCGACTCTGTCGACGATCTCTACAACAAAGAGAAATCGGCCGGTCTCGACCCGGCGCTAACCGACATACAGACACACTACGAAAAGCAATGGCTCTCACGCGGCCTTTCAATAAAATATCTCTCTTTCACTCTGCCCGCCGGAAAATCGCTTGAAGAGCCTCCGGCAGCCGACACAATTCCCCACGACACCTACCGCTCCTACTCCCGCGGTGTGATTCAGGGAAACATTCAACCAACCGATCAGGAATAAAAGAAATGGATAAAAAGCAGATTGTGCTTCAGGCACTCACCAACGTCCGTTATCCCGGAACAGGAAAAAACATTGTCGAGTCTGAAATGGTGCAGCCCGCCGACATCACTGTCGACGGCAACAAAGTGTGCGTAAACATCCATTTTGACCGTCCCACCGATCCGTTCGTTAAGTCAATCATCAAGGCCGCCGAAACAGCAGTCAACACATTCGGCGATCCCGCCCTCGAGATAAAAGGGAACGTGACTCCCCTCTATCGCCAGCAACTCCCCCCGGTGTCCGATAAGCCGCTCAAAGATGTGAAAAACATCATAGCGGTCTCATCAGGCAAAGGCGGAGTAGGCAAATCCACCGTGGCCGCAAACCTCGCCGTAGCACTCGCTGCCGAGGGCTACAAAGTCGGACTGCTCGATGCCGATATTTTCGGTCCATCTGTTCCCAAGATGTTCGGCATCGAGGACTACCAGCTTTATATGCACAAAGTCGATGGCCGTGACCTCATCATCCCCGCCGAACGCTATGGAGTAAAAATCCTCTCGATCGGCTTCCTCGTCGACAAGAACAATGCCGTGATCTGGCGTGGAGCAATGGCATCCAATGCACTCAAGCAGCTCATAAGCGACGTTGACTGGGGCGAACTCGATTACTTCCTCATCGACATGCCCCCCGGAACATCCGACATACACCTGACCCTCGTGCAGCAGCTCCCCATCACCGGTGCTGTCATCGTGAGTACCCCGCAGGAAGTGGCGCTTGCCGACGCACGCAAGGGCATAGCCATGTTCCGAGAGCCAAAGATCAACGTCCCCGTGCTCGGCATAGTCGAGAACATGGCTTGGTTCACACCTGAGCGTCACCCCGACGAACGCTATTACCTCTTCGGCAGAGAAGGAGCGGCTAATCTGGCCAAAGAACTCGGCGTGCCACTGCTCGCACAGATTCCCGTCACCGAAGTCATCTGCGACAGCGGCGACAGCGGCCACCCCGTGGCACTCGACAGCAACATCACCGCGCAGGCATTCACACACCTCGCCCATGAAGTGGTTGATGCCGTGTGTCACCGCAAAACTACAATACACACCTCACAGGCCGTCTTGACAAAATATAGA
>CAMWSY010000017.1 GCA_947176995.1 uncultured Porphyromonadaceae bacterium
GCACAGGGTAAGCCTATCAACGTAGGCGTTATTCTCTCGGGCGGTCAGGCTCCCGGCGGACACAACGTGATCAGCGGACTTTTCGACGGCATCAAGAGCGTGAATCCCGACAGCCGCCTCTACGGTTTCCTCATGGGACCCGGCGGATTTGTCGATCACAAGTACATTGAGCTTACCTCGGAGATCATCGACGAGTACCGCAACACCGGCGGTTTCGACATCATCGGTTCTGGCCGTACAAAACTCGAGAAGAAAGAGCAGTTCGACAAAGGTCTGGAAATCCTCAAGGAGCTTGGCATCACCGCTCTCGTCATCATCGGTGGCGATGACTCCAACACCAATGCAGCCGTGCTCGCCGAGTACTACAAGGAAATCGGCGCAGGCGTTCAGGTGATCGGCTGCCCCAAGACCATCGACGGTGACCTCAAGAACGATCTGATCGAGACCTCGTTTGGCTTCGACACTGCCACCAAGGTTTACTCAGAGGTTATCGGCAACATCCAGCGCGACTGCAACTCCGCTAAGAAATACTACCACTTCATCAAGCTCATGGGTCGCTCCGCTTCCCACATAGCTCTTGAGTGCGCCCTCCAGACACAGCCCACTTACTGCATCATCTCTGAGGAAGTTGAGGCTAAGAACCTTTCGCTCAACGATGTTATTGAGAACATCGCTCAGGTGATTGTGGCACGCGCCAACGAGGGCATGAACTACGGCACAGTCCTCATCCCCGAGGGACTCATCGAGTTTATCCCTGCCATGAAGCGCCTCATCGCGCAGCTCAACGACCTTCTCGCCGAGAAAGCCGACGAGTTCGCTACCATCCACCATGCAGGTGAGCAGCGCGCATGGATCATCGAGCATCTCGACAAGGAGAATGCCGACACCTATGCTTCGCTCCCCGAGGGTGTGGCACGTCAGCTCTCGCTCGACCGTGACCCCCACGGCAACGTGCAGGTTTCGCTCATCGAGACCGAGAAACTTCTCAGCGAGATGGTGGGCAAGCGTCTGCGCGAGCTCAAGGCCGAAGGCACCTACAAGGGCAAATTCTCGCCCCTCCACCACTTCTTCGGTTATGAGGGACGTTGCGCCGATCCTTCCAACTTCGATGCTGACTACTGCTACTCGCTCGGCTACAATGCCGCTCAGCTCATCGAGGCTGGTGTGACAGGCTATATGTCATCGGTTCGCAAGCTCACCCTTCCCGCTGCCGAGTGGGTTGCCGGCGGTATCCCCGTGACCATGATGATGAACATGGAGCGTCGTCACGGTGAAATGAAGCCCGTGATACAGAAGGCTCTTGTGAAACTCGACGGAAATCCCTTCCGCATCTTTGCCGAGCAGCGCGACAAGTGGGCTGCTGGTGTCGAGTTCATCTATCCCGGCCCGATCCAGTACTTCGGCCCGTCGGAAGTGTGCGACCAGACCACGCTCACTCTTAAATACGAGCACGAGTAATCGGCCGCATTTAGTTTAGGAAAACAATAATAAAGAGGGCGATAGTAGTCGTCTCAGCCGCTATCGCCCTCTTCTTATTTTCTACTTACCATAACCTCTACTTTTTTACTCTTTCGCCATAGTTTCTGCAATGAGAAAGCAATTTATTTTTGCCGTTTTGTCGGCGATGGCGCTGGGCGCGACAGCCACTACTCCGCTTTTCATGCGTGACGCTGTCATTTCACCCGACGGAAAAAACATAGCCTTTACCTACAAGGGCGATATCTGGACAGTGCCTGCTGCGGGCGGTACAGCCTCAAGGCTTACCATGACCGACCAGTACTACGAGGCATCGCCGGTGTGGTCACCCGACAGCCGTTCGGTAGCTTTCCGTTCCAACCGTGCCGGATCGTTCGACGTTTATGTAGTCGATGTCACCGGCGGTGAGCCGCGTCGTCTCACTTTCGACTCAGGCAGCGAGACCCCGGAGGCTTTCACTCCCGACGGAAAAACGGTGCTTTTCTCTGCCTATGTGCGCCCCACTGCCCAGACCGCGGCATTCCCTTCGTCAAGACTCACGCAACTCTACGGCGTGCCCGTGGCAGGCGGACGACCCGAACTCGTCTCGGCAACCCCGGTGCTTTATCCGGTCTTCTCTCCCACCAACAGCAACCTGATCTACTATCAGGACATAAAAGGCTTTGAGGATCAGTGGCGCAAACACCACACATCCTCCGATACACGCGATATATGGACTCTCGACCTCAAGACCGGGAAGCATGTGAATCTCACCGAGCGTGGAGGTGAGGATCGTAATCCGGTCATCTCGCCCGACGGAAAGACCCTTTATTTCCTCAGCGAGCGCGACGGCGGGTCAATGAATGTCTACTCCATGGAGCCGGCCAAGGGAGCGACCCCCGCGGCTGTCACCTCATTCAAGTCGCATCCCGTGCGTTTCCTCTCCGGTGCCAAGGACGGCACTCTTGCGTTTACCTACGACGGAGAAATCTACACGATGCGCCCCGGGGCGAAACCCGCCAAAGTCAACATCGATCTTACTGCCGATTTTTACCAGCCAGTTAAGCGTATCCCGGTAAATAGCGCGCAGGGTGCCGTGCCTTCGCCCGACGGCAAGCAGATCGCATTTGTGAACCGCGGAGAAGTCTTTGTCACTTCGGTCGATTATCCCACTACACGCCAGATCACCAACACGGTCGAGGGAGAGAGTCAGGTCAGCTGGGCTCCCGACGGAAAAGCTCTGGTCTACACCTCGGAGCGCGACGGCCACTGGAATATCTATAAAGCTACTGTAGGTCACGACGGCGACCCGGATTTCGCCAATGCTACAGTGATCAACGAGGAAGCTCTCTTCCCGGCAAAGGATGGTGTTGAGCGCACATGTCCCGCCTATAGCCCCGACGGAAAGAAACTCGCATTTGTCAAAGACCGCAACAAGCTCATGGTCATGGATGTCGAGAGCGGAAAAGTGCGTCAGCTCACCGACGGACACACCAACCCCTCGCGCGGCGGATCAATCGGCTTCGAGTGGAGTCCCGATAGCCGTTGGATCGTGATGGAGGGAATCCTTCACCACCACGAGCCATATTCCGATATCATTCTTCTCAACGTTGCCGACGGCACGATGATACCTCTCACCGAGACCGGCTATTTCGACGAGTCACCCAAATTTGTGCTTGACGGAAATGCTGTGATTTTCGGCTCTGACCGTTACGGTATGCGTGCACACGCTTCTTGGGGTTCTGAGTCCGACGTGATGATTGTGTTCCTCAACTCCGACGCCTACGACAAGTTCCGCCTGAGCGAGCAGGACTATGCCCTGCGCACCGAGCTTGAGAAAGCCAATGCAAAAGATGCTACCAAAGATGAGGACAAAGACAAAAAAGATAAGGATAAGAAAGAAACCACAGTCAAGGAGATCGTGGTTGAGCCCGACGGAATACAGGACCGCATAATCCGTCTTACTCCCAATTCCTCGCAGCTTGGCGATGCCATGATCACTGCCGACGGTGAGACTCTCTTCTACCTCAGTGCATTTGAGGGTGGCTATGACCTCTGGAAGAAAGATCTGCGCAAGGGAGATGTGAAACTTGCATCGAAGAATGTGGGCGGCGGCTCGCTTGCATCTGACAAGGATGGCAAAAACTACTTCCTCCTTTCCCGTTCGTTGCGCAAGCTTGACCCCAAAGCAGGTACTCTCAAGCCCATAGAGTTCGGCGGCACGATTAGTCTTGATGAAGCTGCCGAGCGCAACTATATGTTTGACTACGTCAAGTGTCAGGAACGCGAGAAATTCTATGATGTGAACATGCACGGCGTTGACTGGGAGAATCTCACCGAGCACTACCGCCGTTTCCTCCCCCACATCAGCAATAACTTCGATTTCGCAACACTCCTCTCCGAGATGCTTGGCGAACTCAATGTCTCGCATACCGGCGGACGCTACTCTGCCCCTGCAAACCCCAACCTTGACCGCACTGCATCGCTTGGTCTCCTTTATGACCTGACCGATGCCGGGCGCGACGGACTTCTTGTGAGTGAGGTGATCGAGGGCGGTCCTGCCGACAAGGCATGGAGCAAAATTAAAGCCGGTGATGTAATCACAGCGATCGGTGGCAAGAAGCTCAAGGCGGGCCAACCCTATGAGCCCCTTCTCGCAAATGCTGCCGGACAGAAAACTCTTGTTGAGTTCAAGACCAAGGACGGCAAGACCGACAGTGAGGTTATTGTACCCGTTTCATCGGCTCAGGAGAGCGAGCTGCTCTACCGCCGTTGGGTGAAGCAGCGTGCCGCTGATGTCGACCGCTGGAGCAACGGCCGTCTCGGATATGTTCACATCCGTTCGATGGGCGATCCAAGCTACCGCGATATGTATGCCGACGTTCTCGGTAAATACAACGATCGCGACGGTATTGTCATCGACATACGTTGGAACGGCGGTGGCCGTCTGCACGAGGATGTGGAGGTGCTCTTCTCCGGCAAGCATTACTTCGATCAGGTTATACGCGGTGTCGAGGCTTGCGGAATGCCCTCCCGCCGATGGACCAAGCCGAGCATCATGGTCATGGCCGAGCCTTGCTACAGCAACGCTCACGGCACTCCGTGGGTCTACAGTCACATGGGTCTCGGCAAGCTCGTGGGGCGTCCGGTTCCCGGCACAATGACCTCGGTCAACTGGGTGACTATGCAGGATCCTTCCATGGTATTCGGTATCCCCGTCACCGGTTACCGCACCCACGAGGGCACATATCTCGAGAACTCACAGCTTGATCCCGATGTGCCTGTGACAAATACCCCCGAGGCCTTGCAGAAGGGTGAGGACACTCAGCTTCGCGTGGCTGTGGAAACACTCCTTAAAGATATTGACTCGGCCAAGAAGTGATCGAGGTTGACGACATACGCAAAAGCTACGGCTCACTCCACGTTCTGCGCGGAGTTAGCCTCTCTGTCCCCGACCGCTGCATCGCTGCCATAGTCGGGCCGAGCGGAGCGGGAAAATCCACGCTTCTGCACATAATCGGCACACTTGACCGCCCTGACGCCGGCCGCGTCCTCTACGACGGAACTGATGTTGCGTCGATGTCCGACCGCCGGCTGTCACGCTTCCGCAACAGCCATATCGGTTTTGTGTTTCAGGCGCATCAGCTTTTGCCTGAATTTACATTGCTCGAGAATGTGATGATGCCCGCGCTCATAGCGGGTAAATCACCCTCACAGGCCGCCGCGCTTGCCCGGCCGCTGCTTGCCGAGGTAGGCTTGTCAGAGCGAGAGAGCCACAAGCCCACCGAACTCTCTGGTGGGGAGGCGCAGCGTGGGGCTGTGGCGAGAGCATTGGTCAACAGCCCTTCGGTCGTGCTTGCCGATGAGCCTTCGGGTAGCCTCGACTCGCGCAACCGCCGTGAGTTGCACGATATCTTTTTCAGGTTGCGTGATCTTCACGGAACCACATTTGTAACCGTGACACACGATGAGTCGCTTGCTGCGCGATGCGACCGTGTGTTCCGCATCACCGACGGAGAACTATCGCCATGCGTAATCTGATTGCATTCTTTTCGTTAGCAGCTGTCATCCTGTTGTCGTCGTGCGGCAATGACGGGGCAGGGGAAGCCGTTGTGTGCAGCTATGATATTGTGTGCCTTAAGGATCAGACGGCTGCTGCGGGTAGCGTATTCTCCATGTATCTGCCCGACAGTGACCGGGAGATTGTCTATACCGATTCACGTGCCGTTATCGATACATCGGCCGTTGCGATTGGCGACAGGCTGATGATTGCTTATGTGGCCGACGGAGAACCCTATGAGAGCGGAAATGTCACAGTGCGCGGTTATACTCCGGTGCACAACTCCATGCTCATGGTCAGCACGGGAGGTATTGAAAACACGCTGGCCGACTGGCGGCGCGATGGAATATACCTTTACAGTATTTGGCGGTCAGGAAATTTCATCAACGTGAGGGCAAGACTCACCTACTCCTCCGAGTCCCGGGAATTTGTGCTTGTGGTCGATGCCGATGAAGTCGATGCAAAGGTTCCTGTGCCCACCGCGCGCCTTGTCCACCGCATGGCGCAGCCCGTAGAGAACTTTGAGCGACAGATATATTCCTCGTTCGATATAGGCGCGCTATGGAATCTCCCGTGGATAGAAGGACTGAAAGTCGAGCTTGCCAACACTAATCTCAAAACCGATACTTTTACCTTTACAAAAAATAAAAACTAACTGTTGAAATATAATTCTGTCATGGAACAGCCCAAGAAAAACCCTCAGGAAATACAGATCGAGCTTGCACCCGAAGTCGCTTCTGGACATTATGCCAACCTTGCTGCGATTACACATACCCCCAATGAAGTTTTCATCGACTTCATAGCACTGGCTCCCAACATGCCCAAGGCAAAGGTGCAGTCGCGCATCATCATGACTCCTGAGAATGCAAAGAACCTCCTTTTCGCCCTCACCGACAACATCCGCAAGTATGAGGCAGCCTTTGGCACTATCGAGCCGAAGCGTCCGCTGAATGCCCCCGCGCAGGGTGGCCGCAACGGTGGCAACGGCGAAATACCCAATCCTTTCATGGCCTGAATGGTTTTTCCGCTCAAAATGCTGTGAATATGATTAAAGAAAACAATCTGACGGTCTATAACTCGCTGTCGCGCCGCAAGGAACTGTTCGTGCCTGTCCATGAGGGCATGGTGGGAATGTATGTGTGCGGTCCCACGGTCTACGGCGACGGTCATCTCGGTCATGCGCGTCCGGCGATAACGTTTGATATCCTTTTCCGTTACCTCCGTCATCTCGGTTATAAGGTGCGCTACGTGCGCAACATCACCGACGTGGGTCACCTCGAGCATGACGCCGACGAGGGTGAGGACAAGATCGCGAAAAAAGCGCGCCTCGAGCAGCTTGAGCCTATGGAAGTGGTGCAGCACTATCTCAACCGCTACCACAAGGCAATGGAGAAACTCAATGTGCTTCCCCCCACGATCGAGCCGCACGCTTCCGGCCACATAATCGAGCAGATTGAGTATGTGAAGAAGATTCTCGATGCAGGCTACGCTTATGAGAGCGAGGGCTCGGTTTATTTCGATGTGCCCAAATACAACGCCGACCATCACTACGGCAAACTATCGGGACGCAATATCGACGAGCTTCTGAGTGAGACGCGCACGCTCGACGGTCAGAAGGAGAAACATAATCCTGCCGACTTCGCCCTGTGGAAAAAGGCTGCTCCCGAGCACATCATGCACTGGCCCTCGGTGTGGAGCGAAGGTTTCCCCGGATGGCATCTCGAGTGCTCGGCGATGAGTGAGAAATATCTCGGTGTGCCGTTTGACATTCATGGCGGCGGCATGGATCTGAAATTCCCTCATCACGAGTGCGAGATTGCCCAGTCGGTGGCTACTAACGGACGCGACACCGTCAAGTATTGGATGCACAACAACATGATCACCATCAACGGGCAGAAGATGGGCAAGTCGCTCGGAAACTTCATCACGCTCGATGAGTTCTTCGAGGGCAAGCATCCGCTTCTCACTCAGGCCTATTCGCCGATGACGATCCGTTTCTTCATCCTTCAGGCTCACTACCGCTCGACTGTCGATTTCAGCAACGAGGCACTTCAGGCATCAGAGAAAGCGCTACAACGTATGCTTGACGGCCGCCGCCGCCTCGACGAGATCACTCCTGCCTCTGAGGGACCTGCCTCCGATGAGGTAACGCAGATCGCTGCAAAGTGCTACGAGGCTATGGACGATGATCTGAACACCCCCATCGTGATTGCCAATCTCTTTGAGGCATGCCGCATCATCAACTCGGCCAAGGATGCCGGCCTGAAGCTCACAACTGGCGATGTGGAGGCATTGAAGAGCACATTCGATACGTTCCTCTATGATATCCTCGGTATTACCGACGAGAAGGCCGGCGGCTCCTCGCAGTCGCTCAAGCCCTATGAGGATGCGGTTGACCTGCTTCTGTCGATCCGTGCCGAGGCAAAGGCTAAAAAGGACTGGGCGACGAGCGATCTTATACGTGACCGCCTCGCCGCTATGGGATTCACGATTAAAGACACTAAGGACGGAGTAGAGTGGACACTCCAGAAATAAAACATGATTCCCGCCGCTGGGAAGGACATGTGGCGATGGTGTTCGCCAACATCCTTTGGGGTGCGATGTCACCGGTGGCAAAAGCTGTAATGCAGGAAGGTGTGATCACAGGGATCACCCTTTCTGCTTTACGCATTTTCGGCGGTACGCTGTTGTTTCTTATCGCTGCGCTGCTTCCTGCGCGTCTGACGGGCGATGTGCCCCTTGCGCGTCGTGATATCTGGAAAGTCTTTCTTGCATCGATCATAATGATCAGTGCCAATCAGGGACTTTTTATTCTCGGTATAAGCTACACCACGCCGCTCGACACATCGGTGATGACAACCACCACACCGGTGTTCACACTTATTCTCGCGGCGATATTCATCGGTATGCCCATGACTCCGCTTAAAATTCTCGGAGTTGTGCTTGGAGTTGCCGGAGCATTGATTCTGTCGTTCTATGGCGCGGCGAGTGAGATTGCTTCCAACCCCCTGCTCGGTGATGCGCTATGCCTCGGGGCACAGGTTTGCGCTGCTGTGTACTACGTCTTCTTCTTGGGCGTGATAGGCAAATACCCGCCCTTCACACTCATGAAGTGGATGTTTCTTTTCTCGTCGCTCACATGGGTGCCTTGCACGGTGCCGTGGCTCATGGAGACCGACTGGGCGGCTGTTTCGGCCACATCTTGGTGGTCGGTGGCCTATATAGCGATATTCCCCACGTTCATCGCCTATATGCTTATACCCTTCTCGCAGAAGCGTCTCACGCCCACGGTTGTGTCTATGTACGCTTATCTACAGCCCGTGGCTACTGCCATACTTGCCTCGATGATGGGGCTTGCCGTGTTCGGTCTGGTCAAGGGAGTGGCCTCGTTACTGATATTTGCCGGTGTAGCCTGTGTCACGCTTGCCACTTCCACGGGGCGCCGTGTCACTGCATGAGGTTGTTGTAGTATGGTGGTGGGGACTGATGATTTTGCGCGTCTGATAAGGGAGAAACTACCGTATTCACCCACAAAGCAGCAGGAAGCACTCATTGACACTCTTGCGGCATTTTGCATGGCGCCGCAGACACCCGACAACGAAGTTTTCCTGCTCAATGGCTATGCCGGAACGGGAAAAACATCGGTCGTGGGGGCGCTTGTCAAAGCCCTTGCGTCGGTCGGACGGCGCAGTGTGCTGCTTGCCCCTACCGGCCGCGCAGCCAAGGTGTTCAGCCGTTTTGCGTCACACCCCGCCTATACTATCCACCGCCGCATCTATCACACCGATCCCGATTCGGGCGAATTTAATGCCATAGCGGAGAACACCTCCCGTCCCGGCACGGTCTTTATTGTCGATGAGGCTTCGATGATCGGAGGTGACAATCAATCCACCTGTACCAGTCTGCTTGATGATCTCATCGAATACGTCTACATGGCCGACGGGTGCCGCCTGATACTGCTCGGCGACACGGCGCAGCTTCCCCCAGTTGGATGCACGCAGAGTCCGGCCATGTCCCGTGAAGTTCTGCGGTCGTTCGGGCTGAAGGTGACCCGCGTGGTTCTCACTGCCACCGTGCGTCAGGCGGCCGAGTCAGGAATACTCTACAATGCCACATGGCTCCGCAAAGCCATGCGTGTCGACCCGCTGCCCGTGCCGTTGCTCACATTGTCGCCGTTCGATGATGTCGCTGGAGTCGAAGGCACTGACGTGCCCGACGAGCTTTCTGACGCCTACTCCCGCTACGGGCTTGAGGAAACGATTGTGGTGACGCGCTCCAACCGTGCCGCCACGCAGTACAATATGGCGATACGCAACCAGATACTTGAGCGTGAGGAGATGCTTGTTCCCGGCGAGCTTATCATGATTGCGAAAAACAACTACTACTGGACCCGCAAAATCAAAGGCTTTGACTTTATTGCCAACGGCGATGTGGCGCGTGTGGTGAAAGTGCTTGCTGTCGAGGAGCGCGGAGGCATGAAGTTTGCCGATGTGAGGCTCACTTTCCCCGACCGCGACATTGAGGTTGAGGTAAAAGTTTCACTCGATGCTCTTATTTCCGACACCCCTGCACTCTCCCGGGAGCAGATGCAGCACCTTGCCGAAGTGGCAATCTCTGACCCCGAGCGTTATCCACCTTTCATGCCCGTTGAGCGCAGGTTGAAAATGCTGCGTCACGATCCCCTCTACAACGCCTTGCAGATTAAGTATGCCTATGCCGTGACATGCCACAAATCGCAGGGCGGACAGTGGGATTCCGTGTTTGTCGATATGGGCTATATTCCCCCCGAGGCACAGGGCATCGACTTCTACCGTTGGCTCTACACGTCGGTCACCCGCGCCAAAAAAGAAGTTAAGTTCATTTCTCCCCGCCTCCCCGTCCGCTGAATATCGGTCAATATCGCTCAAATAAATAAGCCATGGCCGTAAGGCCATGGCTAAATGCTATTATATAATAGAGATAAATTCTTTACTTCATTGCTTCGGCAACGGCAGCCTTGAGAGCGTCACCCTGTTTGCCGCGGCTGAGTATTGTTCCGTCCGGGCCGATAAGGATGATGGTGGGGATGCCGAGAATGCCGTACATATCGGTCGGGATTGTTTTTGCGTCCATGATCACGGGCCATGTGATGCCGAGCTCATCCATTGCCTTCTTGGTCTCAGGCACCTGATCCCACACTGCTACGCCCACAACGTCAAGCCCTTTGGGGCCGTACTCGTTTAGAAGCTCCTTGATGACGGGGATTTCACGACGGCACGGGCCGCACCAGCTTGCCCAGAAGTCGACGAGCGTATAGTGGCCGGGTTGCATGAGCCCGCTCAGAGTCTGTGTCTGTCCCTCGTAGGGTACCTCGAAGTCTTTGTAAGGCTTGCCTTCGCCGGTCTCCTCGGCTGTTTTCTTGCTGCTGAGCTGCTTCTGAATCGTGGTGTAGTTCTTCAGCGAAGGATGATCATTGAGAGCGGCCTCGATTTCAGCGACCGAGAGATCGTATGCGCTGTTGATGAAAAGGCTTGCGCCCACAGGGTTGTCGATATTAGCATTCATCACGCTGTCGGTGTAGGCCTCATAGCTGTTGTATATGTCCTCCTGAAGCTGCTCGGCATTGGGGTCGTCCTTGCTGATAGCCGACATCTGTTCCGACAGGTTCTTCTGAGCGGCACCGAGTTCAGCGAGAACGCCGTTGAGAGTCGTGCCCGATGCACCATCCTGAGGGTTGAAAGCGATTTCTCCCGGCTCAAGCACGGCTGAACCGAGCGAAGGGCCGCCGTTGACACGTATCTGAACCAGCACGGGGTCGGTGATCTGATCTTCAAAAACTACAGTGCCGGCAGCCACGACAGCGCTCTGGAGTGTGTCGCCGTTGACGCGGGAGATGAGAAGCACCTCTTTGTCATTATGCTTTTCATCGACATTGGCTGTGAGTTTGTAGCGGTCATTCTGTCCGCACGAAGCCGCGAGAGCAAGAAGGCAAAGCGGCGCGATTGACGAAACTTTCATCGTTAGGTGTATATTTGGTTATATGGAAATCTTGTGTGATTTTGCCTTAGGCAGGGTCGACATCATAGTGGATCTGGATCCCTTTCATTTCCTGCCTCAAATGCATCTTCTCAAAGACTTCGCGAAGATACGATTTTATTTTTGGCATGGAAGCGTTCGGCTCGATTTTTAGCATTATTCTTCTGATATACATCAATTGAATGCGGGCCACGGGCGGTTCCTCCGGTCCGTAGACGCGTGTGCCGAGTCCCTGCCTGAGCACTTCGGCGTAGGCTGCCGCCTGAGTAGCCACGGCCGCCGGATCGCGGTGACGCAGATAGATGTTGATAATGCGTGAAAACGGCGGATACACATATTGCTGTCGCTCGGCAAGCACACTGCGGTAGTGACCCTCATAGTCATGGGCCTTTATGTGTGATATGACCGGGTGCGACGGGTCGTAGGTCTGCACAAGCACGGTGCCGGGCACATCTCCGCGGCGTCCGGCGCGTCCTGCCACTTGCGACATCATGTTGAAAGCCCGTTCGGTCGACCTGAAATCGGGCAGATGTATCTGAGCGTCGGCATTGAGTATTGCCACGACACTTACTCCGGCGAAGTCAAGTCCCTTGGTCACCATCTGCGTTCCCACGAGTATGTCGCTCTTACCCTGCGAGAAGTCGGTGATGATACGTTCATATCCGTCCTTGTTGCGGGTCGTGTCGAGATCCATGCGGCTTATGCGGGCATTGGGAAAATGCTTCTGCACGTCATCCTCTATGCGCTCGGTGCCGTAGCCGATGATCTCTATGGCAGGCTCCTTGCATTGCGGGCACAGGTGAGGCACCGGATAGCTGCTCCCGCAGTAGTGGCACACCATCTGTCCGAGCCGCTTGTGATAGGTGAGCGACACATCGCATCGCTCGCACCGCGGAACCCATGCGCACATCTTGCACCTTACAAGCGGAGCGTAGCCACGCCGGTTCTGAAAGAAAATCGCCTGTTTCCCGCTCTCTATCGCGTTTTGTGTGGCCTCCACGGTTGCGTCGGCCAGTGAGCCGGTCACTTGGTGGCTCTTCCGCGCCTTGGTCATGTCCACTATCTCGATCTGCGGCAACTGGGCGTCGTTGTAGCGCACAAGCAGCTCCACGAGACCGAATTTCCCCTCCTTGGCCTTCCAGTAAGTTTCGATCGAGGGTGTCGCGCTTCCCAGCAAAGTTTTCGCGCCATGCATCGAGGCGAGCACAATGGCGGCGTCGCGCCCGTGGTAGCGCGGTGCCGGGTCAAATTGCTTGTAGCTTGGCTCATGCTCCTCGTCGACTATGACGAGTCTGAGCTGGGCAAACGGAAGGAACACCGCCGACCGGGCTCCTATCACGACACACGGCCTGCCGCTGCGAAGCATCTTGCGCCACACCTCCACGCGCTCGCTGTCCGAGAACTTGGAGTGGTATATCAGCACCTTGTCGCCGAACACAGCCTGCATCCTTTGGGTCAGCTGTGTCGTGAGGGCGATTTCAGGCACAAGCAGCAGGCACTGTTCCCCTTGTTCAAGAGTCTGCGCTATGAGGTGCTGGTATATTTCGGTCTTTCCGCTTGACGTGACACCCCTCAGAAGCGTCACGTTATGGGTCTCCCAGCTGTGGCCTATTTCCTTGAGAGCCGTGCTTTGCGCCGGGGTCAGTTTTGGTAGGATGCCCGATGCGGTGCCCGTGAATCGGAATCTCCCCACCTCCTTGTGGTAGATCTCGATGACCCCCTTTTTTGCAGCGGCAAGAAGTATTGCACCGCTCACTTCGCTTCTTTCAAGCAGTTGCTCGCGCGATACTTCGGCTATCTGTGCCCCGGGGCGTCCCGCTCCCGAGAGTTGCAGAAGGGCGAGCAGCAGCGTTTCCTGTTTCTTTGCACCCTTCACGGCGTCAAATGCCTCTGCTATTCCGGCAGGGGAGGGGTCGGTAAGCCTCACATATGGCACCTTGCGTGTGCGGTAGCGTTCCACGAGTTTTTCCGACACGATCACCAGTCCGTTGTCGAGCATCTGCGACGCGAGTTGCGACACACGCTTCATACCCGTGGCTTTCTCGATATCGCCGACCGACATTTTCCCCTTCGTGCGTAGCAGTCCGAGCAGAGTCTGTTCGCGCTCACCGAGCCCATCGGCATCATCCCCGTCAAAGTCAGGATTGATTTCCAGAAAAGTCTCGCTTTCCACCTTCAGCCCGGCAGGTATAGCAGCGCGGAAAACGTCGCCGAGCGTGCACAGATAGTAATCCGACAGCCATTGCCAGAACTTCACCTGAGGGTACCTCACTATGGGTTCGTCGTCGAGAGTCATGGCTATCTCCTTGATCTCGAAGTCGGCTTGCGGAGCTTTAGGAAGAATCGACAGCACGATCCCCGTGTAGTATTTCCGCAGACCGAACGGCACGATCACCCTGTGTCCCGGACGCACCTGTGCGCTCAGCACCTCAGGCACCGAGTAGGTGAAAGTCGTGCTCAACGGCAGCGGCAGTGCGACTTCGGCGTAAAGCATAGGGGAGTAAAGGCTATGGTTGTGGTGACAGGAAAAAACGTGTCAGTCGTTTTCGTTGAAGAACTTTTCGATCTTCTGCACGGCGAGGTGATACGACGCTTTCAGCGCGCCCACCGAAGTGCCGAGGATTTCCGAAATCTTGTCGTAGGGCATTTCGTCGTAGTAGCGCATATTGAACACTATGCGCTGTTTTTCTGGCAGAGTGGCTATCGCCTTGCGCAGCTTCAGTGCGATTTCATCGCCGTCAACCCACTCGTCTGCTTCGATTGTATTGGCCACGCCCCCTTCCTCATCGTCGAGCGACACCCCTTTGCGCTTCTGCTCCTTGTTCAGAAAAGTCAGACTCTCGTTAAGAGCGATCTTGTAGAGCCAAGTCGAGAGCTTTGCATCTCCGCGGAAGTTTTCTACCGAAGTCCACGCTTTCATAAAAGTGTTCTGCAACACATCGTTGGCATCATCGTGGTTTTCTACAAGACGCCTTATCTGCCAGTAGAGCGGCTCGGCATAACGCCTGATCACCTCGTTCATGGCCGCGCGGCAAGTCTCTGGCTGACGCAGCTGCTCAACCAGTTTCGGGTCTTCCTCTATGACTTTGACGCGAGCCATCTATGATAATTGACGTGACAGGGGAGATTGTTAAAATTCCGGCTGCAAAAATATTTAATTCTGTTGCCTAAATAGGTGGCCGGCGTGTTAAAATATTAAAAACTTAAAAAAGATAACCGATTTATTACTCCCTTGACTTATTTATTAGCATTATTTACTACTTTAGCGACAAACTATAGGCCTATGCAGGCGGGCTATGCGCCGCAGGCCGTCATTTTGTATAAAATTATCACATCTTGTTATGAGCAGACAGAAAAAATATATCCTGCAGGAGGATCAGATACCCACTAAGTGGTATAATATTCAGGCCGATATGGTCAACAAGCCCATGCCCCTGCTGCATCCTGCCACCCGTCAGCCGCTCAAGGCCGAAGATCTTTTCCCCATTTTCCCCGAAGAATGTTGCCGTCAGGAGCTCAACACCACCGACCGTTGGATCGACATACCCGAGGAAGTCCTTGAAAAATACAAATTCTATCGCGCCACGCCGCTTGTGCGCGCCTATGAGCTTGAAAAGGCACTCGGCACTCCCGCACGCATCTACTTCAAGAACGAGAGCACCAACCCTCAGGGCAGCCACAAGATCAACTCAGCCCTTCCGCAGTGCTACTACGCCAAGCAGGAGGGCACGACCAACGTCACCACCGAGACCGGTGCCGGCCAGTGGGGAGCCGCCCTCAGCTATGCCGCCCGCGTCTTTGGCCTCGAGGCAGCCGTTTATCAGGTTAAGATCTCATTGCAGCAGAAACCCTACCGCAGCATCATGATGCGCACCTTCGGCGCAGCAGTCGAGGGTTCACCCTCAATGTCAACCCGCGCCGGCAAGGACATCCTCACCCACACACCCAACCATTCAGGCTCGCTCGGCACGGCCATATCCGAGGCGATAGAGCTTGCCACTACCACCCCCAACTGCAAGTACACTCTCGGCTCCGTGCTCAACCATGTCTCGCTGCACCAGACCGTCATCGGTCTCGAGGCCGAGAAGCAGATGGAGATGGCCGGAGACTACCCCGACGTGGTTATTGCCTGCTTTGGCGGCGGCTCCAACTTCGGCGGCATCGCCTTCCCCTTCATGCGCCACAACATACTCGACGGAAAGAAAACCGAGTTCATCGCCGCCGAGCCCGCAAGCTGCCCCAAGCTCACCCGCGGCGAGTTCCGTTACGACTTCGGCGACGAAGCCGGTTACACACCCCTTCTCCCCATGTTCACGCTCGGCCACAACTTCCGCCCCGCCAATATCCATGCCGGCGGTCTGCGTTACCATGGTGCCGGCACTATCGTGAGCCAGCTGATCAAGGACGGACTCATGCACGGCGTCGACATCCCTCAGCTTGAGTCCTTTGAGGCAGGAGTGCTCTTTGCGCGCACCGAGGGTATAATTCCCGCTCCCGAGAGCTGTCATGCCATTGCAGCCACCATCCGCGAGGCAAACAAGTGCAAAGAGACCGGCGAAGAAAAAGTTATCCTCTTCAACCTCTCGGGTCACGGCCTTATCGACATGACCTCCTACGACCAGTTCATCAACGGCGACCTGCAGAACTTCGAGCTCTCCGACGAAGAAATCCAGAACAACCTCGCCGCCGTCCCCCAACCCTGACCACTTTCACCGCGCTACATTAGCTCGGCCTGACCCGTCCGACCTCCCATAAAAAAAGACGCACCATCCCGTGCGTCTTTTTTTGTCCCCTGCCCCTGCCTCCTCTGAGTTCTCCGCTTCCGACTTGTCCCCGTTTTCCGCGATCTCCGCGCTCTCCGAGTCCTCAGCACGCCCACCCTGCTGCCGGAGGCAGCATTTGTGGTAAGCCCCGCGCTCGCGGCACAGCTGCAGCGTGGGGAAAAGTATGCAGCAATATGCGGGTAGCTCATGTTCCGCCGGAGGCGGATATTAGTTCGAAGCCCCACATCGAGCCGCAGGCGATGGTGTGGGGGTATTTTCATTCACAATAATAACGGCGTCGAAGACGTCAGCTATCCGAGTACTCTGCAATCCCCAAGTTCTCCGCCTCATCCCCCCTCCCTCTCATCCCATTTCTGCATATTTCCCCTGATTTTGTGCAAATAGGAAAATAATAATATCTTTGCAACGTCGACAACACAGCAGAGGCCCGACGACGGGTAATGCGGGTGGGGTTGACACTACATAATGAAAAGCGTCTATTCTGCGCTCTTTCTTGACATTCAGAAATCTGGTAAATTTCATTGGTAAAGTCAAGATTGTAGCAAACAGTAGATGCCTTGTGGATATGTGTATATATATTCCGCCGGTGGCTGCGCGCGAGCGTGGCTCTTGGCGCGTATATCTCATATTCTGCGTGAGGCCTCTGCAAGTTTGCTCGTTCTACTTTACCGGGCATTACCAGAGCCTCTGAGTGTGGGACGAGCAACGGGTAAAGTTCCTCGCGCTTTTTTGTATAATCACACTTTTATCGCCAAGGTTGGGGAACTCTGCGGCACATGATTGTATCATGTTGGATCACATGAAAGTTACCGATACCGCAAGATTTTATTTTGCTATCTTCCCTGAAATCAATATGGACAAAGATCCTCAAATATTTGTTGATGCTTTTTGAAGGATGGCTATTTAGTTCTGGTTTACAAAGCAGTAACCAAAATAACGTCATCAAACATAAACATTCGATAAAACTATAAACCAACCAAACAACTAAAAGATGAAACAAAATCTTTTTAGCGGGTGGCTTATGTCACTCAGTAAGGTCGTAGCCGGCGGCAACATCTCGCTGATGCGGCATAACTTCTACACACTTTCCCGTATTGCATTTGTGGTTATCTTCCTCGCAGGTATGATCACCACCTTCGATTCATGCTCAAAGTCGGACATCGATGACCCCGAGTACATCGAAAGACCTGAACCGGAGAAACCGTCCGATAAGGACGACGACAACTCGGGCGACAAAGATGACGACAACACCGGCGACAAGGACGACGACAACACCGGCGACATGGATGATAACATTCAAAAGGGGTACTATTCCGATGCAAAGGGGAATCATTACTATTGTTATTTTTCATTAGGTGTTGGGATTCTAACTAAAGTATCGGAAGTCACGCAATTAAAAAGTTTCAAGATTGATGAAACGGCCACTGTGATAGTTGATAGGGAAAAATATAATGCAGATAACACCACTGGAACAAAAAAAATCAGAGTAACAGAAATCGGAGACGACGCTTTTTCGGGAGCAAAAAATCTCAAGTCAGTAAGTATTCCCAACTCAGTGACCAGTATTGGACGAGCGTTCAAGGATTGCACTGCATTAGAAACAATAGAGATTCCAAATTCCGTTATAACTATAAGATCGTCTGCGTTCTACGGTTGCACTGCATTAGAAACAATAGAGATTCCAAATTCCGTTACAACTATAGGATCGTCTGCGTTCTACGGCTGCACTGCATTAAAAACTATAGAGCTCCCCAATTCTGTCACCTCCATTGGAGAGAGTGCGTTCGCTTGTTGTAGCTCATTAAAAACAATAAATATTCCTACCTCCGTCATCATTATTAAAAAGAGTGCGTTCAAGTATTGCACTGCATTAGAAACAATAGAGATTCCCAATTCAGTGACCAGTATCGAAGATGAGACGTTTTTTTATTGTAATTCATTAACGGAAATTGTTATTCCTAACTCCGTGACCAGTATTGGATCGTCTGCGTTCAAGGATTGCACTGCATTAGAAACAATAGAGATTCCCAGCTCAGTGACCAGTATTGGAAGTGGGGCGTTCGCAGGTAGCTCATTAACGGAAATTGAAATACCAAACTCCGTGACAAGTATTGGAGGGGGTGCGTTCAATGGATGCACTGCATTAACTAAAATAGAGATTCCAAACTCTGTGACCAGTATTGGAAATTCTGCGTTCAAGTATTGCACTGCATTAGAAACAATAGAGATTCCAAACTCTGTGACCAGTAGTATTGG
>CAMWSY010000018.1 GCA_947176995.1 uncultured Porphyromonadaceae bacterium
TGAGTTTCGGATCACTGCCATTTACCTTCGATCCGCGCTGCCACCATCCGGCCGGCGAGTTGCTGGGATACCACCCTTCGCCCACGATGTTGAAGTCAGGGTATTCATCCTCGACTTCCTCACACCAGCGCACCATGAAGTCATAGTCGGCGTATGGGTACGTGTCCATGCGTATGCCATCGATTCGCGAGTATTCAATCCACCAGATGCTGTTCTGGATAAGGTATTTGGCAAGATGGCGGTTACGCTGGTTCAGGTCGGGCATACCGGCCACAAACCATCCGTCGGTGAGAATATCCTTCTCGGTCTGAGGCGCGTGCGGGTCGAGAAGCACCCATTTGTAGTGGGTGGTGTTGACGAGGCTTCCCGGCTCCTTCTTCACGCTGCGCATGATCGAGTCCCTCTGCTCCTGAGTGAGGGCTTTGAACTCCTCCATCGTCGCGGGCAGAGGCGTGCCACCTCCGCGACGCCAGCCGCCGGGACCGGGGTTGCGGCGCGGTGCGGCCTGACGCTTACTTATGCTTTGGGCATAATCGTTCTGATTGAACCAGTCATCGTCGGGGATATCCTCAATCCACCAGTGACTGCTCCCCGAGTGGTTGAAAATCATGTCCATGACCACCTTTATATCCTTGTCATGAGCAGCTTCAATCATGTCGCAATACTCCTCGTTGCTTCCCAGTCGCGGGTCGATCATGTAGAAGTCAGATATCGAGTAGCCATGTGAGGCATTTCCTTTGTTGAACTGCACGGGATTGAGCCATATAGCCGTCACGCCGAGGTCATCGAAATAGTCCAGATGCTCCTTGATACCCTGAAGGTCACCACCGTGGTGTCCGCCTCCGTTGTTGCGGTTGGCTTTCCACTCCCCGAGGTCATCATTGTCGGGGTTTCCGTTGGCAAACCTGTCGGGCATTATCAGGTAAAGCACATCCTTGGTCGTGAAGCCCTGCGCACCTGTTTTGGTATTGCGCGCACGCAGCTCAAACTTCTGCTCCGTTGTCTTGCGTCCCTCCTTGAGGTTAAAAGTCAGAGTGCCCGGACGGGCGGTATCGTCAACATCGAGATACACAAACAGATAGTTGGGATTCTTCACTTTGGCGACCTCCTTTACGGTCACACCGGGATAATCCTTCAGCGAGAACTCGGCACCGGCGATGTCCTTGCCGTAGAGCATCACCTGCAACTCGTGGTTCTTCATCCCCGTGTACCAGAACGGGGGATCCATGCGTTCGACAGTCACAGCCGAAACGCCCTGACACAGACACAGAACGGCAATAACAGCAAGAAACTTAAATAACTTCATGAGAGATGAGTGGGAATTAATGAGAAAAGAGAGAATGACGACGGCGCAGGCACAAAAGCTCCGGCACCTGCGCCGTCAGTGTGAATTTACTGTTATTTACCAATCTTCTCCAGCAGACGTGCCACAGCTCCTGCAAGCTGGGCGTCATGGCCGTTGAGCACATCGGCGGGCGCGTTATAGATCAGTATGTCGGGATCGAGCTGCTTGTTCTCGAGAGCATTACCGTCCATATCGGCGTTGGTCACCTGCGGGATGCCGAACACCAGCGACGGGTCAACCTGATTTTCCCACCACACGGCCGTCATGGTGCCGGGGATAGGAGCACCCACAACCTCGCCGAGACCGAGTTTCTGGTAAGCGTAGGGAGCGCCGTGTCCGTCGGAATAGTTACCCTCGTTGACAAGCATGACCGACGGCTTGTACCACTGGCTGAACGGCTCGCTGCCGATGTAGCGTCCGCGCGGAGTGAACTTCACATACTGCTTGCCGGCCAGAAGCACGGCGAGGTCATTGTGAAGCCAGCCACCGCCGTTGAAGCGGGTGTCAACCACGATAGCCTCGCAGTTGCGGTGACGGCCGAACATCTCCTCATAGACCGTGCGGAAACTCGGGCTGTTCATCCCCTGAACATGCACATAACCGATGCGGCCACCCGAGAGCGAGTCGACCACGTGGCGGTTATGCTCCACCCAGCGGCGGTAAAGCAGAGCCTGATCAGAGCCCGACGGTTTCACCGTCACGTCGCGGCGCGCACCATTCTTCCCTTCCACAGTCAGGCGCACCTTCTTGCCAGCCTTACCCTCGAGAAGCGTATAATATTCCTTGCCGGCCACAATCGGCTCGCCGTCAACGGCCACGATTATCTCTCCCGCCTCCACTGCATTGCCGGTGGTCGAAAGCGGGCCACCCTGAAGCACCTCAGCCACTTTCAGGCCGTCGCCAGTGTAGCTCTCGTCGAAGAAAGCGCCCAGACTTGCGGTGCGCATCGAAGCGCCCGGAGCCGAGTAGCGGCCACCGGTGTGCGAGGCGTTGAGCTCGCCGAGAATCTCGCTGAGCATCTCGGCGTAGTCATAGTTGTTGTTGATGTAGGGGAGATATTTCTCATACTCGTCGCGGTAGAGTTCCCAGTTCACGCCATGGAGATTCTCATCATAGAATTTCTCCTTCACCTGACGCCACATGTGGTCGAAGATATAGCGGCGCTCGGCGGCGGCGTTATAGGCCAGAGGAGCCTCAAAATCGATGCTCTCCACGTCGCCCGAGGGGAGCGAAACCTTCGATATGCCGTTGCTTATGTAGGCAAACCAGTCACCATCCTTCGACGGCTCGATACCGCCGAATCCCACGCCCTTTTTCAGCAGCTTGGTGTCACCCTTCTTCAGGTCGCGCACCCACAGGTCGCCGCCACCTTCAAAAGAGCTTACGTAATAAAGTTTCTCACCCTTCTTGTCGAGATAGAAATCACCGAGATTCGATGCGTTGGGGGTCAGACGCTGCTTGCGGTAGGGAGCGTTTGCGAGGTCAAACGTCAGAGGCTTCACCTCATCCTTCTTCTTGTCATCGGCAGCCTTACCCTTTTTATCCTTCTTGGAGTCCTTTTTGTCATCGGTGGCTTTCTCCTCATTCTCTTTCTTCTCCTTGTCGGCCTTCTCGGCGATAGCGGCCTCCTCCTCGCTCATGCGGAAGCGGTCGTAAGCGTCGCCGTCAAAAAACATGATATACACGTCCGACTCGGCGCCCCAGCTTCCGTGACTGCGGTATCCCTGCTTGTCAGAGCTGTATATCATCGCCTTGCCGTCGAGAGCCCAGCGTGCGCCACCGTCGCTGTAGCCGCTCTTGGTCAGATTCTCCACCTGCGAGCCGTCGGCAGCCACAAGAGCTATGTCTATGTTGTTCCATCCGCCGTTGTCGAAATAGCTTGTCAGCAGCCAGCGGCTGTCGGGGCTCCATGTGAAGCTCACATCGCCATCGGTGTAGCTGTAGTTGTATTTTCCGTCGAGAGCCGTGTTCACCTTCTTGCTGTCCACATCGATCACTTTGATCTCGGTGCGACCTTCAAGGAAAGCCACCTTCTTGCCGTCGGGCGAGAATGCCGGCTGGAAAGCGGGCGATGCACCGCTGTAGAGCGGCTTCTCCTCGATCTCCGAAGCGTATACGAAACTCTTTTCATCGGGGTTCTTTATCGTGGCGGTGTAGAGCTGCCACAGGCCGTCGCGCTCGCTGTCATAGACCAGAGTGCGGCCGTCGGCACCGAAGCTCACCACGCGCTCCTGCTCGGGAGTCGAGGTAATCTGCTTGGTTGTCGGGTACTTCACCGAAGTCACATACACGTTGCCGCGCATCACAAATGCGATTTCGTCGCCGTTGGGACTCAACGAGATATTGGTGGCACCGCGGCGCTCGAGACTCTTCACCACGTCGCGTGCATAGAGGTCGCCCGTGATCGACACATTCACCTTCTGCGGCTGCTGTCCGGGAATGAGAGTATAGATTTCGCCCCCCTGACTGAATGCGAGCTTCTTTCCGTCGGCAGCCGCGCTCAGCGATCTCACCGGATGAGTGGTGAACTTGGTGAGCTGACGCTTCTCCCCGCCGTTGATGTTGGCGAAATACACGTTGAGTGTGCCGTCCTCCTCGCTCACATAGTAGAAGCCGCCGTCGCTCGAGCGGTTCCACACCGGACTCTGATCCTGACCGTTGAACTTAGTGAGCTGGCGGAACGTGCCCTCCTTGGCGCTCCCGTCAGGGCCGAGAGTCAGCAGCCATATATCGGCCGTGCCCGACGAACGCTCATGCTTGCGCAAAACGTCCTCATAGCCCTTGCGGTCCTGATAGAGCAGACGGTTGCCGTCGACACTGATGCTTGTCACAGGATATGACATGAACAGAGCCGGACGCGCCCCCGGAGTGGCCTCCACCACGTATGTCTGCGCCTGAAACGGTCCCATCGCAGCCTCGGCGGCAGCCATTATATTTGAGCTGAAAAGTATGTGGTTTTCGTCAAGATAAGCCTTGGGGGTCTCATTGCCCGAGTGAGTGGTGATACGCACCGGCGTGCCGCCGGTAGCGGGTACGGTATAGATATCCACCGATCCCTCGCGGTCGCTGCCGAACGCTATGGTCGACCCGTCGGGACTCCACACAGGCCAGCTGTCATAGGCCGGTGAGGTAGTCAGGCGTGTGGCGTCACCGCCCCCGAAAGGCACCGTGTAGATGTCACCCTTGAATGTAAACGCGATTGTCGACCCGTCGGGCGACAGAGCCGTGTTACGCAACCAAAGAGGCTGATCGGCGGCATTCGCCCCGAGAATGCTCAGAGCCGCAGCCCCGGCAAGAAATATTTTTGTCATGGTCATGAGTTGAATTTTTACAAAGATAACTAAAAATTTTACCCTGCACCCCTCTTTGCGGTAGTCACTTTAAGAAAAAAAACATAACTTTGGGATAAGTAAAAAATCTAAACAGACCACGACCATGGAATTGTTTGACAAAATGAAAGCCAAGGCACAGGCCGACCTGCAGCACATCGTGCTCCCCGAAGGCACTGAGCCCCGCACACTCACGGCAGCCGACCGCATCATCGCCGACGGCCTCGCACGCATCACCCTCATCGGCAACCCAGCCGAAATCAACCGTCTCGCCGGTGAGCTCAAGCTCACCAACATAGCCCGGGCCAACATTGTCGATCCGAGCGACGAGGCTGTCATCGACCGCTACGCCCCACTCTTCTTCGAGCTACGCAAGAAGAAAGGCATCACGATGGAGGAAGCGCGTCTCACCACCCACAACCCACTCTATCTCGGCTGCCTGATGGTCAAAGCCGGCGACGCCGACGGGCAGGTGGCAGGTGCGATGAACACAACAGGCAACGTCCTCCGCGCAGCGTTTCAGGTCATCAAGACGCAACCCGGTATTCAGGTCGTGTCAGGTGCGTTCCTCATGCTTCTCCCCAAGGGACTCAACTACGGCACCGACGGCATACTCATCTTCGCCGACTGCGCCGTTGTGCCTGATCCCACAGCCGAGGAGCTTGCACAGATCGCTGTTTCGGCCGCACAGACGGCCCGCGACATTGCCGGCATCGAGCCCCGCGTGGCAATCCTCAGCTTCTCCACAAAGGGAAGTGCCAAAAATGAGCGCGTCGACAAAGTCATTGAGGCAACCCGCATAGCCCATGAGATGGCACCCGAGCTGATCCTCGACGGCGAGCTGCAGGCCGATGCAGCAATCGTCCCCTCTGTAGCCGCATCCAAAGCACCCAACTCACCGCTCAACGGGCGCGCCAACGTCCTTGTCTTCCCTAGCCTTGAGGTGGGCAACATAGCCTACAAACTCGTGCAGCGTCTCGGCGGAGTCGAGGCCGTAGGACCCGTGCTTCAGGGCCTCGCCGCTCCCGTCAACGACCTCTCGCGCGGATGCTATCCCGAGGACATCTACAAGACCATCATCATGACCTGCAATCAGGCAATCGGTCTCAAGGAAAACAAAAAAAGCTGATCCACATGAAAATTCTTGTACTCAACTGCGGTTCAAGCAGCGTAAAATATAAGCTCATCGACACCGACACCGACGCCACTCTCGCCGAGGGCGGAGTAGAGAAAATCGGTCTCCCCGACGGATTCCTCAAATACAAAGACTTCCGCAAAGGCACAAAAGAGATAACCGAGCTCGGCCTCACCGACCACAAGGGAGCGGTGAAAGCCATCCTCGACAACCTCACCGATCCCGACGTAGGCGTCATCTCCAATTTCAACGAGATCGACGCCGTGGGTCACCGCGTGGTGCACGGAGCCGAGAAATTCAGCAAGTCAGTGCTTATCGACGACGAGGTCAAGGACATGGTGAAGCAGTGCTATGACCTCGCGCCGCTCCACAACCCCGCCAACATCACCGGTATCGAGGCAATCGAGGCAGTGCTCCCCGACGTGCCTCAGGTAGGAGTGTTCGACACCGCTTTCCACCAGACCATGCCCGCCAAGAGCTACATGTACGCCCTCCCCTACCGCTTCTACACCGAGGACGGCGTGCGTCGCTACGGCTTCCACGGCACGAGCCACCGCTACGTCAGCCAGCGCGTCGGTGAGTTCCTTGGCGTCGACATCACCACTAAGAAAATAATCACCTGCCACATCGGCAACGGCGGCTCGATCACAGCCGTGCTCAACGGTAAGAGCGTCGACACATCCATGGGTCTCACACCCACCGAAGGTCTCATGATGGGCACACGCTGCGGCGACGTCGATCCCGGAGCGCTCACCTACCTCATGCACCGTCACAACCTCGACGCCGACGGCCTGCAGCGCATCATCAACAAAGAGAGCGGTATGCTCGGCGTGAGCGAGATCTCATCCGACATGCGTGAGATCGAAAACGCCGTCAACAACGGCGATCCCCGCGCCATCCTCGGCCTCGAGATGTATGAGCAGCGCATCATCAAGTACATCGGAGCTTACGCAGCCGAGATGGGCGGTGTCGACATCATCGTCTTCACAGGCGGTGTCGGCGAGAACCAGACCGGTCTCCGCGCTGACGTCTGCCGTCCCCTCGCCTTCATGGGCGTGGAGATCGACGAGGAGGTCAACGCCACAGTGCGCGGCAAGGAAGCCGTAATCTCCACTCCGGCATCAAAAGTCACCGTGACAGTCATCCCCACCGACGAGGAGCTGATGATAGCCCGCGACACACGCGAGATCGTTGCCGGACTCAAGAAATAATCCCCCTTAACATCCCTCTCCTCCCCCTCAATTGGAAACATTCTCCCACTATCTGACAGCGGTAGCCGACTTCGTGTGCGGCTACCCGCTTTTTTTCATACTCATCGGAGGCGGACTATATCTCTTCATCTCCTCCGGCGCAGTCTCAATCCGTCGCCTTCCCCACGCGCTCCGTCAGTTGCGCGAGCGGCCGGCTGCCGACGGCTCGGCCGGGCAGATCTCGTCCCTTCAGGCACTCTGCTCCGTCGTGGCCGCAACCATAGGCATGGGCAACATAGCAGGAGTGGCCATAGCCCTCGTTGTCGGTGGCCCCGGGGCAATCTTCTGGATGTGGGTGAGCGCGCTCGTGGGCATGTGCACCAAGTATCATGAGGGAGTGCTCGCAATTGCCTACCGCCGCACCCTCCCCGACGGCTCCACCCGCGGCGGATCAATGTATATCATCGAAAACGCCCTCGGACCGCGCTGGCGCTGGCTTGCCATAACATTCGCCGTAGCAGGCATGTTTGGCACACTATGCATCATGAACGCCAATCAGCTTGCCGAAGCCACCGTCACCATCACCGCCCCGGCTGCCGCCGGCACATGGTTCTCCTCGGCCGCAGCAGCAGCCCATCTGTCCGACGCCGCATTTATCCGCCTGCTCGTCGGCATCACACTTGCGTTCATCACAGCCCTTGTCGTGCTCGGCGGCATCCGCCGCATAGCCCGCGTCGCATCCGTCATGGTGCCATTCATGGTAGGCATCTACTTCATAGCCGTGCTCTACATCCTCATCGACCGCTACGACCGCATCCCCGCCGCAATCCAGTCCATCTTCACCGAAGCCTTTAATCTACGCGCTGGATTCGGCGCACTCATCGGCACAGCCCTCATTGGCGCACGCCGCGCAGCACTCGTCAACGACGCCGGCATAGGCACAGCCACAATCATGCACTCCGAGAGCCGCGGCACATCACCCGTGCGTGAGGGACTCGTGGCCATGCTCGGCCCCGGCATCGACTCCGGTTTTGTCTGCACACTCACCGCCCTCGCCATCCTCGTGGCAGGCGACTTCACCAACGTCGACGGCGTCAAGGGGCTCGAAGTAGCCATGCACGCCTTCGGCAACGCCATACCCGGCGGCGAATACATCCTCATGCTCATCGTCGTCTGTTTCGGCCTATCGTCACTTTTCAGTTATTCCTTCTACGGCAACCGCTGCGCCACATATCTTTTCGGCGAACGACGCGCGCGGCTTCACACATGGTTTTTCATCCTCACCCTTATCCTTTTCGCCGTAGTGCCATTGCAGGCAGCCGTCGGCCTATGCGACCTCCTCTACGCATTCATGGCCATCCCCACAATGTTCACCGTCCTGCTGCTCAGCCGCAAAGTCCGCGCCCTCACCCGCGCCCACTTCAATAAATAAACCAATTACCTATATCCGAGAGCTCTGAGTCCTCCGAGATCTCCCGATTACCTTTATTCTTCCCCCGCTATCCTCTCTGCCTCAAACATCCTCCGGTAGTATTCCGCCTTCTTCTCCACCTTCATCGGATAGGCGCGCGACGTCGACGGCATGCGCCATATATGCAGCCTGCGCCCGGCGCACTCCCCTTCGGTCATCTCCCCCATCTTGGGGCGCACGCTCCCCGTCAGTTCGGCAATCACATCGGCCGCCTTCTCACCTGTCGTGCACACCGCCGTGATTTCCGGGCCGCGGGCAAGCAGAGCCGCGAGATCAGTCGGCTCGACTATCTGCAGGAATTTGTCCGATGCGTTCCCTTTGAGCCGCACCACCTTGTGGGCAGTGTCGTGCATCGCTATGTGCCGCTCCGTGAGGAGTTCTTTGATTTCATCGAGTTTATATTGCCGTGTTTCCTTGTCGTATAGCGCAAAAGCGTCATCCCGAAACACGATTCCCATCATCTTCCAGAAATCGTTGGTGGGATTGGGATAATAGAAATCCATCGCCCAGCGGTGATCGCCCGGCGGGAAAGTACCCATTATCAAAATGCGCGCACCCGCGGGAACAAACGGCTCCCACGGGTGGCAATAAATCGTGTTGTCAGTTATTTCAGTCATTTCAGTATGTCTGTGCTTTCGCCCGAGTAAAGCGGATCCCATGCGGGGAGCTTGATCGGCTTCTTGGTCTTGAGTGTTTCAAGCACAACAGCCGGGACATACTGTTTGTTGGCTACGAGGCGGAAAAGATACTCATCCATCCACGCGTCGGTCATGATCAGGTGACCATCGTTGGCACCGGGTCCCCAGCTGTTTTCAACCCACCATTTCACAGGCTTGCCATCCTTGTCGAGATCCACGCCGGCGAGAGTCATGGCGTGCGACGAAGCCGATGCACCCGAAGCGATGCGCTCAGCCTTGTTCATGCCGTAGGTAGTGCCGAAAAGCGACTCATAGTCGTAGGTGTCGAGGTCGAGAGCGCCACGCTCGCGGTCAAAGAACTTGCCCACGTCACATGAGAAATACATCATCGTGCTGTCCTTTATCGACTTGATGGCGGTCTCCTTGATCACCTCGATAGGCACGTTCACAAATTTCCAGTTGTCGCCGTCATAGAGGTGACGGTCGAGATCGATCTCATACACTTCGTAGTACGGACGCGAGGGATCGTTCATCATCATCACGAAATCGCCGCGCAGATCAGTGCCGATATACTCTTTGTAGAACTCCTGCGGCGTGTAGGTGCGTGTATCCACAGGCTCACCCTTAGCGTCGTAGCGCGTCCATGTGAACTCCGTGGGAGGCACGCCCAGATTCAGGGCAAGAAAGCGGTAAGCCTCCTTGAGCATCTCCATCTTCTTGGCCTCGAGAGCCTTGTTGTTAGCGCCGTCGGCAACCATCTTGCGCAGTTGCAGTCCCCACTCTCTGAGCTTGTTGCTCAGCAGCGTGCGCATCTGCCCCGTCGAGTTGCTCTGTGCCGTCTCAGCCATCACCGATGCAGGCACGACGCCATATTTCATGATATTGTCGGCCACGCCCGTAAACTGGCCGCCGTCGCTCATCGGGTTATGGAAAAGCCAGTCCACCGTGCGGTTGTCGGCAGGCTCCTTGGCGGTGTCGATGATAGCTTGGAGAAACAGGTTGCACTTCTCAAGCTGGTCATAGAAGAAATTATAATTCTGCGACAGCTGGAACGAAGGCAGATTCAGCTTGTTGATCATGTCGCTGCGCAGCACGTTCAGCCCGGTGAAAAGCCAGCAGCGGCCCGACGACTTCTGGTTGGTGATACCCTTCGTCGGCACTTTGTGGGAGAAATGCGTGTCAAAGTTGTTCATGCGCTCCTGATTCAGGGCAAGCGTGTTGATGTTGCCCGAAGCCAGAGCGTTCTGTATAGCCTTGTCCGATGCGGTGGGAGTGTAGGAGTCGGCAAGACTCTTTAGGTCGCTCTGCGACAGTCCGCCGGGGCCATACTGAGCCGAGACCGACAGACAGATGGCTGCGCCGAGGGCAGCCGCCAATATACGATGTTTCTGCATTATGAGATGTGAATGTGGTTTTTTGCAAAGTAAGCATTTTTTTTCAAAAGAGTTTTGCGAAAATGGCCAAACTTTTTCTTTTCCCCGGTGTTTATCTTACAAAAGAGGGATGACACGGTCACAGCACCGTGGAAACTACGTTAATTCTCATGTAATTTCGACTATATGCAAAAAATATCGATATTATGAAAAAACTTATCTATGGAGTTGCGCTTGTTGCCATTGCCGGACTCAGCGCATGTGGTTCGAAAACCACAACCTCCGAGCAGGCACCGCTGCCTCTTCCCGATGCAGCTTATGATTCAACTTACGTGAAAGAAGTTTCTGAAGCAGCCGACGAGCAGATCGTTGTCACCGAGACACCCACTGCAACAGGCGAGAATATCACCGACACCATCTCGCAGGACACGGTGATCGCCAACGCATCAACGATTGTTCCGCAGTAATCTTATCAGCTTCCGATTCCTTGAAATTCTTTTGTGCGGGACACACGGCCGGATTTCGGCCATGTATCCCGCCTTTTTTATCCTCCTACGCCATGAGAAACCGGTTCAAAGCACTACTCGGCACACTCATTCTCTTCATCTCCCTGCCGGCAACAGCATCATCGCCACTCTCGCCCGAACAGTGCCAGGGCAGCGCGATGCCCTACATAGCACCCGACCGCGTAGTCGCTCACCCCGATTCGCTCACCCCCGTCATGATCAACCATGTCGGGCGTCACGGCGCGCGCTACCTCTCATCAGCTTCTCAGGTCAATAAAGTGCTTGACTTCCTTAATGAAGCTGAAAAAAACGGAGTTCTCACACCCCTCGGGGCAGAGTTGCGCGACCTCTGCAACCGCGTCACAGCACTCTCCATCGGGCACTGGGGCGCGCTCGACAGTCTCGGCATGTCCGAACAGGAAGGCATAGCACGCCGCCTATGCCAAGCCTATCCGCAGCTTGTGAAAAACTCCACCGTCGAGGCAATCTCCTCCTACGTCCCCCGCTGCATCATGAGCATGGACTGCTTCACCCACGAGATGGCGCGATGCGACAACACCATCACAGTCTACACCTCGTCAGGACGCATTAATTCGCCGCTGATGCGACCGTTCGACCTCGACAGCACATATATCGGCTACGTCCGTCGGGAGCCCTACAAGGACGCTTATAAGCGATATTTCGACCAACTCGTCTCCACTGCGCCCGCCATCCGGCTCACAACAGCACCACTGTCCGATAAAAAACTTCGCGACGGCTCTTTTGCAGCCTACCGAATGCTCTCCGGGCTTCAGGCCATGGGACTCGAAGTTGACCTCACACACTACTTTACCATCGACGAGCTCAACTCTCTCTGGGCGGTTCACAACCTCGACCAGTACCTTGTGCGCACGGCCAACTGCTACTCCACAGCACCCGCCGACATAGCCGCAGCCCTCATCCGCGATCTTGTCAGCACAACCGACCGCGTCATCGACGGCACACTCGACGCCCGCATCCAGCTCCGCTTCGGCCATGCCGAGACCATGATGCCGCTGCTGTCGCTCATGCGTCTGCCCGGCTGCTACTACGTTTCCGATGATCTCGCCACCGTGCGCGACCACTGGCACAACTTCCACGTCGTGCCCATGGCATCCAACCTCCAGCTCAAACTCTTCCGTGCCCCCTCAGGCTGCTACTACGTGCGCGCCGACCTCAACGAGACACCCGTGCCCCTCATCGCCGGCCGTCCCGACATCTACGTCCCGTGGGACGAAGCCCGCACCTACCTCCTCTCCCTCCTCCCCGACTGAATCACCATATAATCAGACATGCAAAGTAGGGACGCACGGCTCGTGCGTCCTCCCTGCCCGTGTAACGGGCCTCACAACTGTCAGCACCGGGTGACCGAAGGGAACCCGGTGAAAACATCGCATTATCATTGAGCTGCGGAGCTGCGTAACAACCCTGAATTCTACATAAACCGCCTTCCCAGCCATCGGCGCACAGGCTCATCATAGAACCTCATAGCCACCCATGCCATGCCGATGATCACGACAAAAAGGCAGCAGCACACCGGCCACACCTCGCCAAACGTCTTCCCCGTGCTCCACACCCAGTTGTAAAACAAATACATAACCGGGTAATGGATTATATATACCGGATAGGATATACGCCCTAAAAACTCGCATATAGCCCCCGATGTACGGTCGGTTGTCACCCCACACGCCCCAAGAGCCACCACAGCAGGAAACACCACCAGCGTGCATCCCGCATCATAGAGAGCATTGAGCATCGACGGCTCATCGCCACCCACATACGGGCACACCATCACAGCCACAATCACCACCGCTGCGACCCAGAAAGCGCCACGCACACGCCGCGGCTTCAGCACCCTCGACAGCAGCAGCCCTGCCGAAAACGAGAAAGCAAGCCGCAGGAAGCCGCCAAGCGCACCCCACCCCGCAAGCGACCATCCGAACCCTACGTTGTAAGCCCCCGACAGATCGGTGAATGCAGCCGTCGCAAGCCCCGCGCCAGTCACAGCCACAACCACACCGAGCCAGCGGTTCGACAGCTTGTGAAGCCAGAAAGCATAAAGCACACTGCCGATATACTCAAAAAACAGCGACCATGAAGGCCCGTTCAGCGGAAACATCTCCCCATAACCACGCACATCAGTCCACACACCCGGATAAGCCGGAATCATAAGCATTCCCAACACAAGCGACACAAGCAGCATCCACACAGGCACCTGCGTGCCGTCCCACTTCACGCACCCCTGCACGGCATACGACACCGCCCCCAGTGCCACAGCGAGCACCAGCATCGGTTCGAGCCTTATCACGCGCCGCAGCATGAAGCGTCCCGGAGTCAGGCCACCGTTCCCCCAGCGCCCGTCGTAGGCATACCCGATCACGAAGCCCGACAGCACAAAGAAGAAATCCACCGCCAGATAGCCGTGATTTATAACCTGATCCACAGGCGACGTCGCAAACCCCTCGAAAAAGTGGAACCATATCACCACCACAGCCGCCACCCCGCGCAGCCCGTCCAGAATCTCATACCTCCCCCTGCTGTTACTTGTATTTGCTTGCATAGATTGCAAAAATATTCATTCACATCCACACTTCACACCCTTTTTTCCCTTATTTTTGCACAAACCGTCGCACCGACCTGCCTGTAGGGGCGCGCGAAAGCACGCCCATTATAGCTTCGTGTTACATCGAAAGTAGGGACGCACGGCTCGTGCGTCCTGCCCCCTTCGTTTCACCAAGCGTCGGAGGCGCGACATTATCGTTAACCCCATGCGACCGTCAAGGGAGCATGGGGGACACCGCACCCCTCCACATGAGCCTCGGAGAGGCAACATAACCCAAGATTAGTTGCATGATGAAGATTGACGACAAAGCCAGCGAAGAAATTTCAATTATAGTCCCGGTTTACAATGTTGCAGCCTATCTGCGTGAATGTCTGAATTCAATAGAGAAGCAAACATTCAGGAACTGGGAATGTATCCTTGTCGATGATGGATCACTCGATGACTCTGGAGCTATATGCGACGAGTACGCCTCACGTGACCCGCGTTTCCGTGTGATTCATCAGAAAAACGGCGGTCTCTCTGCTGCACGTAACTCAGGACTAAGAGTCTGCAAAGGAAAATTTGTAGCATTCATTGATTCCGATGATTACGTTTCTACTGATTTTCTTGATCGCATGAGAGAAGTGATTACTGCTTCAGAAGCCGATGTAGTGCAGTGCTGTATGATGGAAGGATATACTACTTTCTCTAAAAATCGTTCATTAGTAAAAGATACGACTACCCTCAACCGAAAGCAGGTTGCAGAAGAGTTAATGAAAAACAAAATAATCCCCAGCTATATGTGGATTAAGCTTTTCAGAAGGAGTGTGATTGACACCCCGTTTCCCGAAGGAATGGTATTTGAGGATATCTACACCCTGAGCAACTGGGCTAAGAATATTAACAAGATAGTTTTGATTCCGGATATGTTATACTACTATCGGCAGCGAAAAAGTAGTATAGCCAACACAAATTCTGTCGACAATATTATGGACAGAATAAAGGCTTTTATGTATCGGGCAACAAAACTACGTGAAATTGAGCCGGAAGCAATATCCGGGTATTTATCCGACAAAACAAGGTGGATCGGTATTATAGCGGCTGCAAGAAATTTAGCGCGCTATATGGAAGACCCCAAGAAACGACATGAAGGAATAAGTCAAATCAGTAGCTTGACTCAATCATGTCCTGAACCATCATTAAAAGCTCTGGGTCTGAAAAAATGGTGGCGTGCATATCTGTTGCGTAATCATCCGGACTTATTCATCACCAACATTCGTCTTCTATATGCTTTTTATTTCCGTAAGCATCGCAATGTCCAACATTTATTTGACTGATTTAGACTTCATCGCTATAATATATTGATTATGAAAGATAATGATCTTAAAATTGACCTCGTCTACACTTGGGTGAATGGAAATGATCCTGAGTGGCGAAAAAAACACGATAAATTCACAGGTGTTGCAGACAGAGGCGCAGATGTTGACTGCAAAGGTCGATACGCCGATAACGATGAGTTAAAATACAGTCTGCGTTCAGTAGAGAAGTACGCTCCTTGGATTAGAAAAATATTTATTGTCACCGACAATCAGATTCCCGAATGGCTTAATACTGATGATCCAAAAATAAAAATTGTCGACCATAAAGAAATCCTGCCTCCTGAAGCTTTACCATGCTTCAACGCTCAGGTGTTTGAACACTATCTGCATAAGATTCCCGATCTTTCCGAGCATTTCATCTATTCCAACGATGATATGTTTCTTAATCGGGAGGTAACGCCCGACACTTTCTTTGCTCCTGACGGTATGCCGATAATTCGTTTTCTACGCAGTCCATTGCGTGGATTGACAATATGGATTAAAGGCAACATGCTTAAGAAGCCTTTAAGTCATTACAACAGTGGCATGCGTCACGCTTCACAGCTCGTAGCAAAAAAATATGGCCGGCATTACCATGAGAAATCACATCACAACATTGATGCCTATCTCAAAAGTGACTTCTGTCGTACAGCCGATACTTTCAAAAATGATATTGCTCCTACTGTTGTCAACCACATCGGTGGGGATAATGACATACAACGTATGCTATATTCCTACGTTCCCTTAGCCGAAGAACGGGCTCACAAAGTTTACGTCGACAAAAAGACATCATTCATGCTCCGTATTCATAGACCGTCAAATTACAAAAAGATTATACAGTACAACCCGGTCTTCTTCTGCATGAACGACTCACAGTATGCCGATGACAACGATCGTCTCAGAGCCCGTGAATATCTCGAAAATCGATTTCCCGAAAAATCACGTTTCGAGAAATCGTGATAATAACAACCTATATCTCCCTATACATCACTAATTGACAAATGTTCGCCTTATAAAAGGCACATTATTTAGTTTTGCAGCATATTGAGGGAAGCGGCTCCAGTACATTTCACCGATAACAACCGAATACACCTTTCTTGCTTCTGAGATCATAAAGAAATCCAAAAACGATTTCAGCTGGGTGTGTTCGGTGTCTGTGTCAGTAAAATCCATGTGCTCGACTTTACCCGGTATCACATACACATAACTCTTCCGTGCAGCCTCTGCAAGAAAACTGCTGCTGTCGGCAGTCACAAGTACCCTCATGGCCGGGTTCTCCTCATGTATCTTATCAAGCTCCTCAAGTGCTCTGTTTATTAATCTTTGGCGTTCAGACTTCTCCCTAATTGTTTTATAAAGATACTCATTAAAGTCACCGAGAAGATTCTGAAATCTATACACTACAGCAACATATTCTCCTCCAATCTCTTTACGACACTTATTCAGGTGTCGTTCCACGAGTTCCGACGGCTTGAATAGTTTTTTGAAGATTTCACCCCACGGCCGGTTATATGGCGGATAGTTCAGAGTCTCACCTAAATCCATATTGCCGTAGTACCAGATATTTTTGTTGGTGCGCAGTTTCTCAAGCCGGTGTCCTTTCTCACCGCGACCATAGAAAATGCGAGTATCCCTCAATCCATCAGGGATATCCTTCTCATCTATCCGCCAGTCATACTCATTTGGCACAACATAATCCGTGAGATTAAAGGGATACACATAATGGATGCGGAAATCAAGCCCGTTTCTCTCACAGTAATTCCACCACGACACCGCTCCCTTGAACCTGTCGGTAAGACCACCGTGATAGCCTCGCCCATCCACACGCATCACTCCTATACGCTGCCCTTCATTACGTCGTGACCTGAATTTAAGATACTTCAGTTCCCAACGCAGTTCCTTCAACACATGGGTGTAAGGAAGCAGCCTCTTGTAGCTCCGCGAGATCTTTTTCGCAAGTTTCCTCATATCCCCCTATAGCTCAAACGATGACTTTTCAGGCAATATTGACTCAAATGCTTCGCGCAATTCTCCCATCACTTTGTCATAATTTCTGATGTTCACATTGTCATTCAGGCATATAAGCGAATACGACTGCTCCCGTATGGCACGGATTGCCTGTTTTGATTTGATAACCAATGGAAACATCTTTGTATCCGCATAAGTATTATACGGTTCGAAATTGCCACGACATATCTGCCATGTTCTGAAAAGTTCTGGTGTATAATCAGTAACCGACCTGAAACGATTAGCCGAAGTTTCTGTAAGCTCCTTGTTTGCCACTTCCCATACCTCATCAAACGTAGTCTTTAGATAAGGTTGGGCATTGTGTGGCGTGCGCAATGTTATGAACTTATTGTACGGTTGTAAAATATAATTCCACCGGGCTCGTGCCCCATAGCTTTTATCAAACCACTTGTCGTGATCACGCTTCATCACCTCCCTCTTATCAAAGTGCCGGTTGATGATTCTTATATTGTTATTAAGGGTTTTATACCATTGTGACCATGCTGGATTATACAGAAATGCTGCTATGTCACACGGCAGACCGTTTCTGAAGAAACGCTCGGGAGTCACTTTGTTGATGATATAGAAATCATCGTTGAAGTACACGAAATGCTCTGCAAGCCCCGGAATTTTGTGCATATACCGCTCGATCACAACCGAATTATAGGTAGGAAGGAACTGTGCGGGGATGAAATCCTTATGATCCACCAGATTTAGTTTCGGGTTGGATGTGTCGAGCCACTCAGGTTTCTGACCGCATGTCACGAAATGAATTTTCCGCACCCACGGAGCAAACTTCTCGATCCCCCTGAACCAGTATTTCAGGAAACCATAATCACGGAAACGGGCTTCGGAAACACCGTTTTTTTCATTCTCCGTCCTTCCCGAGTACTTCACAAACTCGGCACGCCACTTCTCATCGTCCATGTCGACCCATGTGACCACAAAATCTATAGGGAGTTCCATCAGCATATTAGCGATTTATTTATATATACTAACAACCCTGTATTAACCATGTTCAGGTTGACTATTCTATTTCTTTCTTCTATAACTCCAGCGGTTGTGACTCCACAGCCACAGAGCCGCGTTGCGGTTTATTGTATGCTCAAATTCCTCCCAGAACCTGCGGGTATAGGGATACGGCTCACCATCCTCCATCGGCTCGATACTCTTGAATTTGAATATATAGTGACCGCGTTCAGGTCTCTCTATATCGAGATATACGAATGCCGCTCCCATGCGTGTGCCTATCTCCTCAGGGCCAGTGATAAACCGGGTTACATGATTCATGAACATAACCTCATTATCTTTAGCTCCACCGCGCGGCCGTTGATCAGCAATAAATCCGAATATCCACGGCAAGTTATCGCGATTCAGCAGAAATCTCGGTGCCTGTTGCTGCGGTAGAAGCACATGATGCCAGCGGCTTCTTATTTTCAGGATGATATCACCCCACAGTTTGCTATTGATAGTGTGATAGATCGACCCCTTGCACACGTCGGGAAAATAAATTGCCATCTCCTGCACCCACTCCCAGTTGCCGTAATGCCCGAGCATTATCACCACAGGGCGTCCCTTTTCTACTTCCCGGTTGACTATCTCATAATCAAGCACTTCCGCCC
>CAMWSY010000019.1 GCA_947176995.1 uncultured Porphyromonadaceae bacterium
ATTCATGACTGACAGCACAGTGCCGTGGATCGACGCTTTCACCACCGCCCTGTCGATAACCACAACGTGGCTGCTTGCAAGGAAATATATCGAGCAGTGGTGGGCATGGATGGCGGTCGACGCGGTGAGCGTGGGGCTGTTTATCTATAAGGGCATATATTTCTATGCCGTGCTCTACCTGATATACACGGTTATATGCGTGGCCGGTTACATGAAATGGAAGCGGCTTATGAAAATGTAAAAAAGACATCATGCCGCACAAAAAAAGTTGAGAGCCTGCCGGGAACAGTCCCGGCAGGCTCTCGAAATAAAAGAGAAGTGAATGATGTTTCTTACTCGTCGTTACCGTGCTTCTCTGCGTAGTCCTTGAGCAGCTTCTCCTGCACGTCGCCCGGAACGAGCTCATAGGAGCTGAACTTCATCGTGAACGATGAGCGGCCGCCGGTGATGGAGCTGAGAGCGGTGGAGTAGGATGACATTTCTTTCAGAGGAACTTTGGCGAGAATCTTCTCAAAGCCATTGTCGCTCTCCATGCCCATGATGATGGCACGGCGTCCCTGAAGGTCGCTCATCACATCGCCCATCACGTCAGAGGGCACAAGCACCTCTACGTCGTAGACCGGCTCAAGAATCTTGGGATTTGCCGAGCGGAAAGCCTCGCTGAAGGCGTTGCGTCCGGCCAGACGGAACGAAATTTCATTGGAGTCAACCGGGTGCATCTTGCCATCGTAGATGCAGACGCGCACGTCACGGGCATAGCTGCCTGTGAGAGGACCTTGCTCCATGCGATCCATGAGACCTTTGACAATGGCAGGGATGAAGCGTGCATCGATAGCGCCGCCGACGATGCAGTCGCACACAACAAGCTTGCCGCCCCACTCGAGAGGTATCTCCTGCGTGTCGCGCAGTTTCATCACATACTCCTGATTGCCGAAACGGTAGCTCGTGGGAGCAGGCATACCCTCGGTGTAAGGCTCGATGATGAGATGCACCTCTCCGAACTGACCTGCACCACCCGACTGCTTCTTGTGACGGTAGTCGGCGCGGGCTGCCTTAGTGATGGTCTCACGATAGGGAATCTTCGGCTCCTCAAACACGATGGGGAGTTTGTCGTTGTTCTCGACACGCCACTTGAGTGTGCGGAGGTGGAATTCGCCCTGACCTGAAAGGATGGTCTGCTTAAGCTCCTTGGACTGCTCAACCTCCCATGTGGGATCTTCCTCGTGCATACGGGTAAGGATGCCGGCGAGTTTCTCGGAATCACTCTCGGTCACGGGACGAATGGCGCGTGAATACTTGGGAGCGGGATATTTGATGAAGTCGAAGTCGAAGTCGCAACCCTTGGCATCAAGAGTGTTGCCGGTGCGCACGTCCTTGAGTTTCACTGTAGCGCCTATGTCGCCTGCGCAGAGTTTGTCGACGCTCTCGCGAATCTGACCGCACACGCAGTAGATCTGTGCGATACGCTCTTTTGATCCACGGCTCACATTGTCGAGATCGACACCTGTGGTGAGTGTGCCCGACATAACCTTGAAGTACTGTACCTCACCGATATGCGGCTCAACAGTGGTTTTGAACATGAAGATCGACAGAGGTCCGTCGGAATCGGGCTTAACCTCACGGCCGTCGGTGGTGACAGGTGCGGGCATCTCATCGACAAAGGGCACAACGTTGCCGAGGAACTCCATCATGCGGCGCACGCCCATATCCTTGAGAGCCGACACACAGAAGACAGGCATGATAGAGAGGTCGATAAGACCCTTGCGGATGCCTTCGCGCATCTCGTCCTCGGTGAGGTGTCCCTGATCAAAGAACTTCTCCATGAGAGTCTCGTCGTTTTCGGCAGCAGCCTCAACAAGAGCCTGATGAAGTTCCTGAGCCTTTTCCATCTGATCGGCAGGAATCTCCTCGATGACAGGCACGCCACCATCGGGACCCCATGAGTATTTCTTCATGAGAAGAACGTCGATCATGGAGTTGAAACCGGGACCACATGCAAGAGGATACTGGATGGGCACAACCTTGTTGCCGAAAATCTCCTTCATCTGCTCCAGCACATTGTCGTAGTCGGCTTTCTCGCCGTCAAGCTGGTTCATGGCGAAGATGACAGGCTTGCGCTGTGACTTGACTGTGCGGAAGATGTTTTGTGTACCTACCTCGACACCATACTGGGCATCGACGAGGATAACCGCGGTATCGGTAACGTTAAGTGCGGTAATGGCGTTACCCACGAAATCATCGGCACCGGGGCAGTCGATGAAATTGAGTTTCTTACCGAGAAACTCAGCATACATGATCGTGGAGAAAACCGAAGAGCCATATTCCTTCTCAACGGGGAAATAATCACTCACGGTATTGCCGGCATTGACCGAGCCACGACGCTTTATCACACCACACTCAAAGAGCATGGACTCGGCAAGGGTTGTTTTGCCCGAACCCTTGCTGCCCAAAAGGGCTATGTTCTTGATTTCTCTTGTGTTGTAGACCTTCATGCTTACCAATCAAGGTTATTATAGGTTATTCACTTCTTTCTGACAGCACCCGACATTGGGTTCTGCGATGCGAAAAGTAGTATTTTTTTTGATAATATGTCAATTTTAGGAATATGTTACACAACATCTTTCATTACAGCTAAAAAAATCGTACCTTTGGCACTCTTTTTGCAGAGGGTATTTGAGTGCAGCCGCCATGACAGCTACCGGCTGCCGGGCCTCACCGCTCAAGACCAACACTCAGAGTAGAACCGATGACCGACGATTTATTTGACGATAAAGACATGCCACACATGTCAATAGCACATATAGCCGTGGCAGGGCAGCCGGGCGAAAGCGACGTGAAAATTCCCGATCCGGGTCATGTCGCAGTACTTCCGACCCGCAATCTGATACTTTTTCCCGGCGTAACGACTCCTGTGAGTCTGTCACGGGAAGCAAGCAAACTTCTCGTAGAAAACGCATCAAAACAGAAATATGCCATAGGCGTGATATGCCAGACCGATCCCGAGGTGGATGATCCCGGCATAAAAGACCTCTACAAGTACGGCGTACTGGCCGAAGTCATAAACGTAATAAGGTTTCCCGACAACACCACCACCGCCTTTCTGCGCGCCCTCAAGAAGTTCAGGATAACCGGCGAGGCCGAGGACTCACTTCCCGGCCAGCTTGCAGTGGCAGTGCGCCCGATACGCGACACCATGCCCCGGCAGGGTGACACGGAGTTTGAGGCTCTCGTGAACGCCATACGCGACTCGGCACTGAAGATCGTGGACCGCGGACATGGCTTTACTCCCGATGTGGCCATAAACCTGCGCAACATCGAGGACCCTGAGACGATCATAAACACTGTAGCAACCGTTTTCCCGCTCGAACAGGAGTTCAAGATAAAACTTCTCACCCAGCACCGTGTGAAAGAGCGTGCATTTGAGCTAATCACGGAGCTGTGCCGCCAAGAGCAGATGCTCGAGCTGACCGACCTTATAAAGTCGAAAGCACGTCAGGGACTTGAGGAGAATCAGCGCCGCGTGTACCTGAACGAGCAGATGGAGGCAATACGCACCGAGCTCTACGGCAGCGAAGGTGACGAGGCCGACGAGCTTATGAAACGCGCCGACGCAGTGGCTTTCCCCGAGGAGGTGCGCAAGACTTTTGACAAAGAGATCGAGAAACTGCGCCGACTCAACACATCGAGCCCCGACTACGCCATACAATACAACTATCTCGACACCCTTCTGGAACTGCCGTGGGGTAAAGAGACGGAACTGAGCACCGACTTCCAGAGCGCACAGCAAACCCTTGACGCCGACCACTACGGGCTTGAGAAAGTGAAGGAACGCATACTGGAGCAGCTTGCCGTGATGATGCACCGTCCCGACGGCCGCAGTCCCATCCTGTGCTTCGTAGGCGCGCCCGGCGTGGGCAAAACGTCGCTCGGCAGATCGGTTGCCGCCGCTCTCGGGCGCAACTATCAGCGTGTGTCGCTCGGCGGCGTGCATGACGAGGCCGAGATACGCGGTCACCGCCGCACTTACATCGGAGCACTGCCGGGCCGCATCATCGACGCCATGAAACGTGCGGGTTCATCCAACCCCGTTCTGCTGCTCGACGAGATAGACAAACTCGGCCGCGACTTCAAGGGCGACCCTTCGGCAGCTCTGCTGGAAGTGCTTGATCCGGAGCAAAACAACAAGTTCCATGACAATTTTGTCGATGTGGACTTCGACCTGTCGAAAGTGCTGTTCATAGCCACCGCCAACTCGCTTTCGACACTCTCACAGCCGCTTCTCGACCGCATGGAAATCATCGACATTTCGGGCTATGTGCTTGAGGAAAAGGTGGAAATCGCGCGTCGGCACCTGATACCCAAGGTCAAGAAGGAGCTTGGCATAGACGATGAAAACTTCGCCATCTCAGAGGATGCAATCAAAGGCATAATAGAGAATTACACCTCGGAAAGCGGTGTGCGCCAACTGGAGAAGACTATCGCCAAGGTGATGCGTAAACTGCTGTATCTGAAAATGAGCGGCGGTGATGTACCTGAGACGGTCAACACCGGTGACCTCTCCCGTCTGCTCGGAGCAGCACACTTCAGCCGCGACCGCTACGAAGGCAATGATTTCGCCGGAGTAGTGACAGGTCTTGCATGGACAGCGGCAGGAGGTGAGATACTGTTCATAGAGTCGTCGCTCGCAGCTGGAAAGGGAGAAAAGCTCACCCTGACGGGCAATCTCGGCGACGTGATGAAGGAGTCGGCCACGCTCGCACTGCAATATGTGCGCAGCCACGCCACGGAGCTTGGTATCGATCCCGCCGAGTTTGAGAAAAACAACGTGCACATCCATGTGCCTGAGGGTGCTATCCCGAAGGACGGTCCATCGGCAGGCATCACAATGACAACGTCGATCGTCTCGGTATTCAAGGGTGTGAAGGTGAAAGAGCGTCTCGCCATGACCGGCGAAATGACCCTGCGCGGAAAGGTGCTCCCTGTGGGAGGCATCAAAGAAAAAATCCTTGCCGCCAAGCGCGCGGGTATCAGAGAAATCATCCTGTGCAAGGAAAACCGCAAGGATGTGGAGGAGATACCGCAGAACTATCTTGACGGACTGGAGTTTCACTACGTGGAAACCATCGGCGACGTGCTTGCGATAGCTCTTACCGATCAGAAAGGAAGATAACCTGACAACAGAAAGCCATGAGCGGAGAGGCTGAGGAAAGATTTGCAACGCTTTGCGGCACAAGACTGCGCTATACAGTGCAGGGAGCAGGACAGCCGATGATAGTAATGCACGGCTGGGGTTGCACGGCTGAGACTGTGGCTTCGGTGAGCCGACTTGCCGCTGCCGCCGGATGGAAAGTCTACACAGTGGATTTTCCGGGATTCGGCAAATCGGAGGAGCCAGAGGATGTGTGGGGTGTGGAAGAATACACCCGGCAGATCGAGGCTCTTGCTGCTCATGAGCATATAGAGAATCCGGCACTTGCAGGTCACTCTTTCGGCGGACGTGTTGGCATAGTGTTTGCCTCACGCAACAAAACCGACAGAATGATACTCATTGACGCTGCCGGCGTGAAGCCACGACGCAAACTGTCGTACTACATCAAGGTCTACAGTTTCAAGGCTTCAAAGCTTGCACTGCGGCTTATCTACGGCAAAGATCGCAGCCGGCAGATGATAGAGGAGCGTCGGCGACGAGCCGGATCAGCCGATTATCTTGCTGCTTCACCAAAGATGAGGATGATACTCAGCAAGGTGGTGAATGAAGACCTTAAACATCTCATGCCCAAGATCAAGGCACCGACTCTGCTTATATGGGGCACGGCCGATACCGCCACTCCCCTCTCCGATGCAAAAACGATGGAGAAGCTTATACCAGATGCCGGTCTTGTGGCTATCGAAGGTGCCGGACACTACTCCTTCCTCGATGCTCCGGGAATCTTCGGAGCTGCATTCAACAATTTCCTAAAAGCTAAGCTATAATTGTGATGGATTTCAAAACTATCTCTCTTACAGTCACAATAGTGCTTGCGGTGGCCATAGCCGCCGATCTGGCAGCGGTGCTGAAACGCAGCCTGATGATGCTGCAACTTAACTCCTACCGCAACGAGCGTTACACGCGGTGGTTCAACCAAAGCGGCGAGAGCACGACCCCATGGCGACTTGCCGCCTGCATAGCTCTGTTTCTGACCCTCGTGCATCATCTGCCCCCGGTCATAACGCTTGCCGTTGCCGCGATAATCGTCATCTGCAATTTCATCGCACTCTGCCGCCGCCGTTACAAGAAGCCTCTGGTGTTCACGCCACGAGCCAAACGCCTGTATGCTGTGATGATGGGACTGGCGATTATAATCCCCACAATCATTGGCTTGCTGACCGGCAATCTCGCTACAGCGTGCAAGGTCGGACTGGCCGAGATCGTGCTGAGCCCGATATTCGCCCTGAGCGCCAATGTGCTCCTTCGCCCCGTGGAGAAATCCATCAACAGAAAATATTACAACGAGGCAGCCGCAATACTCCGCTCCATGCCTGCCCTGAAAGTGGTGGGTATAACCGGAAGCTACGGCAAGACTTCGACCAAGCACTATCTCCATCACATACTGAGTCAGGAATTTGAGACTCTCATGACTCCCGGAAGCTACAACACGACCATGGGGGTGATAAGAACTGTCAGGGAAATGATGCGCCCCTACACTCAGGTATTCATCGCCGAAATGGGTGCCAAGCAACCGGGCGACATCAAGGAAATATGTGACCTTGTGCATCCTGAGATCGGCATAATCACCGCTGTGGGCGAGCAGCATCTGGAAACTTTCGGATCGGTAGAAAATGTATGCCGCACAAAGTTTGAGCTCGCCGATGCGCTTCCCGCCGACGGGCTTGTCGTTGTGAACGATGGCTTTGAAGCAGCCAAGCACCGCGAGGTGGGCAATGTAGCGTGCAGCCGCTATTATGCCGGAAATGACAAAAAGATCGCCGCCGAAGCCGACTATCGCGTGGTAGAGGTGACATACCGCCCCGACGGAACACGATTTACGGTGGAAGGCCCTGACGGTTACCGCAGTGAATACTCAACTCCGCTGATGGGTGAATGCAACATAGCCAATCTTCTCGGAGCTATCATCGTAGCAAAAAAACTCGGAGTGCCTGAAGGAAAGATCGCCTACGCACTGTCGACGATGCCCCAAGTGGAGCACCGCCTGAGCACGAAGCACACTGCCGGCGGCCTTACAATCATCGACGACGCTTTCAACTCCAACCCTCAGGGATCGGCAATGGCACTTGACGTGCTCGCCCTTCTCGACATTCCGGGCCGACGCTTTATCATCACTCCCGGCATGATCGAGCTCGGACAAAGACAATATGACGCCAACCGCGAGTTCGGCGAAAAGATCGGCGACTGCGCCGATATAGCGATCATAGTAGGCCAATACAATCGCGAGGCCATTCTTGAAGGTATCGGCGGGAAACTGCCCAAGGACAGTGTGATATGCGCCCCAGACTTCACTACCGCACAACGCATAATGACAGGCATGGCAAAGCGCGGCGATGCAGTTCTTTACGAAAACGATCTGCCTGACACCTTCAAATAAATACAGCAAATAAGAAACTAACCATACCCCCGTATAAATCAAGATGAAAACCAACATTGGAGTGTTTTTCGGCGGACGGTCCACCGAACATGAGATTTCGGTCATATCGGCTAACCAAGCCATGGCAGCCATTGACCGCGAGAAATATGACGTGACCCCCATCTACATCAGCAAGGAGGGTAAATGGTACACCGGCGAGAAACTCACCGACGTGCGCAATTTCCGTGATCTCAACGCGCTCAAGCAGGAGTGCCGCGAGGTTTATATGCGTCCGATTTTCGGCGATACAAATCTCTATCCGGTCAAGGTGGCAAAAAAGCTGTTTGGCGACGGTGCTGCTCCCGTGGCACACCTCGACGTGGCGATACCTGTGCTTCACGGCTCCAACGGCGAGGACGGAGTTTTTGAAGGAGTACTCGAATCAACCGGCATCCCCTACGCCGGATGCAATGTGCTTGCCTCGGCCAACGGCATGGATAAGATCACGATGAAGATGATACTTGCTTCTGACGGTATCCCCGTGGTGCCCTACGTGTGGTTCACCGACAAGCAGTGGTACAATGACCGCGACGCCATGGCTGACCGCATAGAGCAGACTCTCGGCTATCCGGTGATAGTGAAGCCCGCCAATCTCGGGTCAAGCGTGGGTATAGGGCGCGCAGGTGACCGAACCGCTCTCTTTGAGAAAATTGCCGATGCCGCACGCTATTCACGCCGCATCATCGTGGAGCACATGATCGATGATCTTCAGGAAATCAACTGCTCGGTGCTCGGCGACTGCGACGATTACAAGACCTCGGTACTCGAGGAACCGGTGAAGAGCGGTGAAATCCTCTCGTACACCGACAAATATATGGGAGGAAGCAAGGGAGCGAAAGGAATGCAGGCCGCACAGAAGCGCATTCCCGCCGATCTGCCTCAGGAACTCACCGACCGCATCCGCACTCTCGCAGGCGAGACCTTCCGCGTACTGTCGTGTCACGGTGTGAGCCGCGTGGACCTCATCGTAGACCGCTCTACGGGCGAAGTTTTTGTAAACGAAATCAATACAATCCCCGGCTCGCTCTCGTTCTACCTGTGGGAAGCCACTGGCCTATCGTTTGCCGGACTGATGGACAAGCTTGTGGCTCTCGCCCTCAAGCGCCGCCGCCAAGAGGAGGAGAAGACCGTGAGCTACGACCAAAACATCTTCAGTCTCGGCGGAGGTGTGAAGGGAGCAAAAGGAGCCAAAGGGGTAAAATGAATTTAAATAAATAGATTATCTTTGCAGAAAGACTGCAACCAGCATAAAAGATAAAACAGATATGTCAAAGCGATTTCCAGAATACAGCGGCCTGAATCTGTCGGCCGTCAACAAAGAGATGCTCGCCAAGTGGGACAGCGAGGACCTGTTCCGCACCAGTCTCAAAGAGCGAGAGGGTCATCCGGCGTTTGTATTCTACGAAGGGCCTCCTTCGGCTAACGGTATGCCCGGTATCCACCATGTGATGGGACGCACCATCAAGGATATCATCTGCCGCTACATGGCAATGAAAGGCTACCGCGTCGACCGCAAGGCTGGCTGGGACACTCATGGTCTCCCCGTGGAGCTTGCCGTGGAGAAGTCGCTTGGCATAACCAAAGAGGATATCGGCAAAAAAATCTCGGTCGACGACTACAACAACGCCTGCCGCAGCGAGGTGATGAAATACACCCGCGAGTGGGAGACGCTGACGCGCAACATGGGTTACTGGGTCGACACCGAGAATCCATATATCACCTACGACAACCGCTACATCGAGTCGGTGTGGTGGCTGCTCAAACAACTTTACAGCAAAGGTTACCTCTACAAAGGATATACCATACAACCATACTCCCCCGCCGCCGGTACCGGCCTGAGCACACATGAGCTCAACCAGCCGGGATGCTACCGCGACGTGAAGGACACAACTTGCACGGCTCAGTTCACCATAACCGATCCCAAGCCGGAGATGACCGGCTGGGGCACACCGGTGTTCCTCGCATGGACAACCACACCGTGGACTCTGCCATCGAACACGGCTCTCTGCGTAGGCCCGTCGATACGCTACGCAGCCGTGCGCACTTTCAACCCCTACACCGGCGAACCCATAACAGCTATCGCTGCCGTGGCTCTGCTCGACAAGCTCTTTGGCGCAAAGGGACGTGACGGAGACCTCGGGAGCTATGTGAAAGGCGCGAAGGAAATCCCGTGGAAAATCGTGGCAGAATATGACGGCAAGGATCTTCTCGACATGCACTACAAGCAGCTTCTACCGTGGGTGAACCCCGGCGAAGGAGCTTTCAGGGTGATCGGCGGCGACTTCGTGACGACTGAGGACGGTACAGGCATCGTGCATATCGCCGGAACTTTCGGTGCAGACGACAACAAGGTATCGAAGCAGAACGGCGTGCCGCCACTGCTGCTTATCGACAAAGATGGTGCTATCCGTCCGATGGTTGATCCGACCGGCCGCTTCTACCTCATGGCCGATCTTGACCCGAAATTTGTGGAGGAGCGCGTCAACACCGAGCTCTACAGCAAGTGGGAGGGCAAATATGTGAAGAATGCTTTTGACGCGACAAAAGGTCCTGATGACGAGACTCTCGATATAGAGATATGCATGTGGCTGAAACAGCGCGGCGAAGTGTTCCGCATCGAGAAGCACGTGCACAGCTATCCGCACTGCTGGCGCACAGACAAGCCGGTGCTCTACTACCCGCTTGACAGCTGGTTTATCCGCACTACCGCAGCGCGTGAGCGCCTGATGGATCTCAACACCACAATTTCATGGAAGCCCGCCGCCACCGGCTCGGGACGCTTCGGAAAATGGCTCGAGAATCTTCAGGACTGGAACCTGTCGCGCAGCCGCTACTGGGGCACCCCACTGCCGATATGGCGCACAGAGGACGGCACTGTGGAGAAGTGCATCGAGAGTGTAGAGGAGCTCTACAATGAGATCGAGCGCTCGGTTGAGGCCGGTGTGATGGAGAGCAATCCTTTCAAGGACAAAGGATTCATCCCCGGTGTATACACCAAAGAAAACTATGAGAAGATCGATCTGCACCGCCCGTATGTGGACTATATCGTGCTCGTCGACGAGCAGGGGCGTCCCATGCACCGCGAGAGTGATCTGATCGATGTGTGGTTTGACTCGGGTGCCATGCCTTTCGCCCAGATGCACTATCCGTTTGAAAACCGCGAGGCAGTCGACAGCGGAAAGGTCTTCCCCGCCGACTTCATTGCCGAGGGTGTCGACCAGACCCGCGGCTGGTTCTTCACACTTCACGCTATCGCCGGAATGGTGAAGGATTCCGTCGCCTACAAATCGGTTATCTCCAATGGTCTTGTGCTTGACAAGGATGGCAACAAGATGTCGAAGCGTCTCGGCAACGCCATAAACCCGTTTGAAGCGATCGAGGAACATGGCTCAGACCCCCTGCGCTGGTACATGATATCGAACTCGTCGCCGTGGGACAACCTGAAATTTGACACTGACGGTGTGCGCGAGACTGCACGCAAGCTTTTCGCCACCATACAGCATACCTACGCCTTCTTCGCCCTCTATGCCAACGTGGACGGCTTTGACCCGCAGACGCCTCAGGTGCCTGTGGAGAAGCGCCCCGAAATCGACCGCTGGATTCTGTCGTCGCTCAACTCGCTCGTAGAGGAGGCTGACACGACTCTGGCCGCCCATGAGCCGACACGCGCCGCCCGCGCAATCGCAACGTTTGTCAACGACAATCTGTCGAACTGGTATGTGCGACTGAACCGCAAACGTTTCTGGGGAGGTGGCATGACGGAGGATAAGCTCGCTGCTTTCCAGACGCTTTACACCTGTCTGCTGACGGTGGCGCGCCTGATGGCACCTATCGCCCCGTTCTATGCCGACCGCCTGTACCGTGATCTCACGGGGAGCGACAAGTCGGTGCATCTGGCCGATTTCCCCACAAGCGACGCTGCTCTCAGCGACAAGTCGCTTGAAGGTCGCATGGCTATGGCTCAGGCTATCACATCAATGGCACTTGCCCTGCGCCGCAAGGTGAACATCAAGGTGCGTCAGCCGCTGTCGACCCTCATGATCCCGGCTATCGACGAGGCACAGGCTGCCGATCTCGAAGCTATAAAGGCTCTTGTGGCCGGTGAGGTGAACGTGAAAGAGGTGAAAATCGTCGACGGCGGTGCAGGAATACTTGTGAAACGCGTGAAACCTGATTTCAAGAAACTCGGCCCGCGCCACGGTAAGAATATGAAACAGGTTGCCGCTGCAATCGCCAAACTCGAACAAGCCGACATTGCCGCACTTGAGAAACAAGGATCACTTGAGCTGACGCTGGCCGACGGCAGCAAGGCCGTGCTTGACCTTGCCGACGTGGAGGTATTCAGCGAGGATATACCGGGCTGGCTCGTTGCAAACGATGGCACTCTGACGATAGCTCTGGACGTGACCGTGACCGACGAGCTGCGCCGCGAAGGTGTGGCACGCGATCTTGTAAACCGCATCCAGAACATACGCAAGAGCCGCAACTACGAAATAACCGACCGCATACGTCTCACCATTGAGCCGAACGAGCTGACTGACGGCGCCATAGCATCGCACGGCGATTACATCGCATCGCAGGTGCTCGCCGAGGCCGTGAATATCGCTCCGGTCGAGACCCCGGCCGAGGATTGCGTGCTCGACATTGACGGTGTGAACGTGAATGTGGAAATTGACGTTATACATTAAACGTCGATAACACGATGAATTATCTCTCTCTCTCCAACACACCTTTTTATCAGATTTAAGCCATGAGTGACAAGAAACGCTACTCCGACGAGGAACTGCAGGAGTTCAAGGAGCTTATTATGGCCAAACTCGCCAAAGCTCAGACTGATTATGACCTGCTGCGTGCCCAGATAGTCAATATCAACGACACCAACGACACCGCCCACACCTTCAAGACTCTTGAAGAGGGGGCGTCGACGCTCGGCAAAGAGGAGGCAAGCCGACTCGCCGAGCGACAGCTGAAGTTCATGAACAGCCTCAAGGCGGCTCTTGTGCGCATCGACAACAAGACCTACGGCATCGACCGTATCACGGGTGAGCTTATCCCGACGGAGCGTCTGCGTGCGGTGCCTCATGCCACGCTCGGCATAGAGCAGAAACTCGGCACGAAAAAGAAGTAAGTACAGAAAAAGGATATGATGACAACCGCTCCGTCGCCGTCAGGTGCAGCCAAAACAGGGCGCAACCGTCTGGTGTGGCTCGCAACAGCTATAATCGTCGCTGTGCTCGTTGCCGACCAGATATTGAAAATATGGGTCAAGACTCATTTCTATCTCGGTGAGGAAGTGAAAATCCTGCCGTGGTTCAGGCTGATGTTTGTCGAAAACAACGGCATGGCCTTCGGCATGGAGATAGGAAGCAAACTGCTGCTGACTGTGCTACGCATCGCCTTGGTAGTGCTTCTGCTCTGGTACATAAAAGCCATCGGCTGCATCCGTGGCGTGAAACGCGGCTATGTGGTGTGTCTGGCACTTATCGTGGCAGGGGCGCTCGGCAACATCATCGACTGCGTGTTCTACGGTGAGATCTTCAATGATCCGTTTCCGCCCCGCATAGCCGAACTTTTCCCGGCGGGTGGAGGCTACGGCACGTGGATGCACGGCAAGGTGGTGGATATGCTCTACTTCCCGCTGTTCAGCTTCGACTGGCCCGCATGGATGCCGATGGTGGGAGGTGACCGCTTCGTGTTTTTCCAGCCCGTGTTCAACCTCGCCGACTCGGCGATAACCGTCGGGGTGCTCTGTCTGATATTCTTCTATTCTAAAGAAATAGCTTCTCCATCGCAACTTCGCAAGGCTGCCGCGGAGAAAAGTCTTGCCCAATGAGAAAGATAGGGCTGACAATCGCAGTAGTAACCGCGATAATGGCTTTTGGAGGTTGCCACAGGACTCCCGAGGGCATCATCCCTCCCCACAAGATGGCAGACCTCATCATCGACATACACAAAGCCGAGGGTGTGGTTGACATGGACTACCGTGATTGGGGTAACGACAGCTCGAAGCTGCTTCTGCGCGACGCGGTGTACCGCCGCCACAACGCCGATCAAGCCAAGGTGGACAGCTCGCTTGCCTACTACGGACGAAACATAACCGACTACATCAAGATATATGATGAAGTCATCAGCCGCCTTGAAGAGGACATAGACAAGTCGGAGGCTATGGGCAATCAGGGCATCCAGCTTTCGATTGTCGGAGATTCGGCGAATGCGTGGCCTCTGGCGCGAAGAATCATCCTCAACAGTATATCTCCTTCAAAGGTTATCTCCTTTGCGCTCCAGCGCGACGAAAACTGGCAAAACGGAGACTCCTACACATGGAATGCCAAAGTCATCAACGCACGCGACGGCATCAAGTGGCTTATCGGAGCGGAATATGCCGACGGCAGCCTTGAATGGAACACAGCCGAATCGGGCGAAGGAAACGATGCAGTGTCTATCTGGCTACAGACCGACTCGACGCGTGATCTGGAAAAGGTGTTCGGCTACGCTGTCACGGCTCCTGTAGGCAACGACATACTTTATCTTGACAGCATATCGCTGGTGAGAGAGCGCGTGAACAAACGCAACTATTCACGCCGCAGCAAGCAGCAGCGCGTGACGCCCCTCCCCGCCGACTCCGTGGTAGAAAAAAAGAAATAGCGCGACAGAGCCTTAAAGATTTGACCTATGGATCAAAGTTTATGGAGGAATTTGGCGGATCTGATTACAATGTCCGACTCTTAAAGGACGGTGAGATTTTAGACACCAACACACTGTAAGAGTAAGACTTTACAAATGTCATATAAACGCAAGACAAACTCACGGTGATAATATTGGACAACAATAATGACAATTCTTCATTTATCCGTGGTAAACGACCTGAGTGGAGTTCCCAAACAGCTTGCCGCCCACCAACCGGGGATATAGTGGGCGAAGTATAAGTCGCACGCGTTGCGTGCTCAGCGACGTGAGGTGTTGCGTTGCCGCGCCTTAACAGGCGCGGTTACTACAAGAGGCGCGTGCGCTGCACGCTGATAATCAAAAGGACGCACAAACTGTGCGTCCCTACTTTCAGTGAAAAGCATTTACGATTCTTCCCTACATACCTCGAATAAAAGGGTTAGGGTTTGAGGTATTTCTGGTGGGTGGTGGAGGTGATGTACTCGGGGAAGAAGATGCGGATGTTGTCGATCACGCCGGTGCCGCGGTTGGAGGCGTCGCCTTCTTCGAGGATCACGTTCTCGTCGGTAGCATTGCTTTTATCTACACCCATCACGAAGTTGGTGACTGTGGAATTGAACACACCGGGGGCCCGGAAGCCTGTGTGCTTCTTGCCGCGGTTGGAATACCAGTAGGCGAAGCAGTCATGAAACACACTGCCGTCGGCTTCGGTGACGAATGCTGTGGCGTGCTGATCGCTGTAGCAGTAGTCAAACCAGTTGGAACCGCCTTTGTCGTAGAAGCCGACACTGGTTTCAAATAGTTCGTCGCCGGGTGAACCGTAGAGTGGATGGATGTTACGGAGCACATTGCCGCGTGAGTTAAGCTGCACGCCGGTCTGAGTGCGGTAAATGCGCATATTTGTCAGGGTGTTGTCGAAGCCGTCGAGAAGAACACCTACGCACTCGGGGCTCATGTTGCCCGTGATGTTCACGTCGCGGATATCGGCATCGGAGGAGTTGTTGTTAGATCCTTTCTTGATGTGGATTCCGACGGCTGCGTTCTTGATCGAGGTGTTGCGGATGACGGTCTCGCGTCCGCTGTCGATGGAGATGCCTTTGGCAACACCACCGCAGTCGAGTATGCCGCCTGAAAAGTAATAGTTGCTGCCGGGAACAATGATGGTCTTCGAGGGGTCTTTGCCTCCGAGACGTATCATCGCCTCATCGTGATCCCAGCCTTCAGAGGGACGGATGACTGCAAAGTTTGAAAGCTCAAGGCATACGCTTTTCTCAGGATCGGCCGGTGTGAGGATAGGGGTTGAGATGGTGTATTTCCCGTCAGGAAAATATATCACACGGTTGGGATTCTCGTCGATAGCGCGCTGAATGGCAGGAGCAGCATCGGCCTGAGGGTCGGTAATGTAATCGGCCACATTCACATAGCCCGGGTTTTGAGCTGTGACAGCGAGTGCCGAAAAAATCGAGGCACCCAGTAAGGTACATGTTAGTAAGTTGTGTCGCATGTGATGATCAGTTCGGTAAATTGATTTCACCGCAAGTTATAAAAAAAACGGCAAGAAACAAAAAGAGCGGCCTCTCGGTCACTCAATCCGTTAATAAACCAATCATTATCACATTTCTTGCAATTGAAAAAACTAATTGCTTTGATAGTATAACATCATTGCGGCAACAAAGGTTCGGCCGATGACGATTTTTTTTAATTTTTTTTCGGGTGCTACCGGAAAAAAGAGAGGTGCGCCCTTTTGCAAAAGGGCGCACCTGACATATCACTGAATATCCTACAGGATATTATTCTTCGTATTTCTTGAGGATAACGGTTGCATTGTGACCGCCGAAACCGAATGAGTTGCTCAACGCTGCACGAACGGGGCGCTCCTGCGCTTTGTTGAAGGTGTAGTTGAGCGTGTAGTCGATTTCTTCGTCCTGATCGTCGTCGGCGTGGTTGATTGTGGGGGGCACAATGTCGTTCTCGATAGCCTTGACGCTGAACATTGCCTCAAGTGCTCCGGTAGCACCGAGAAGGTGGCCGGTCATCGATTTTGTGGAGCTGATGTTGAGATCGTAGACATGATCACCGAAGACTTCCTTGATGGCTTTGATCTCGGAGATGTCGCCAACAGGTGTCGATGTGCCGTGAACATTGATATAGTCGATATCCTCGGGCTTCATGCCGGCATCTTCAAGGGCGTTGCGCATTGCAAGCACAGCACCGAGTCCCTCGGGGTGAGTGGCGGTGAGGTGGTAAGCGTCGGCCGAAAGACCGCCACCTGCAACCTCGGCATAAATCTTGGCTCCGCGAGCCTTTGCGTGCTCGAGCTCCTCAAGAACGAGGATAACCGAACCCTCGCCCATCACAAAACCGTCGCGGCTCTTGCTGAAGGGGCGCGAAGCTGTCTCGGGGCTGTCGTTGCGGGTGGAAAGAGCGTGCATCGCATTGAAGCCGCCCACACCTGCGGGAAAGATAGCTGCCTCGGCACCACCGGTCACAATAGCGTCGGCTTTGCCAAGACGAATGAGGTCAAACGCGCTTATAATAGCGTTGTTGGATGAGGCGCAAGCCGAAACCGTACCGAAGTTGGGGCCGTGGAAGCCATACTGCATCGAGATATGACCCGAAGCAATGTCGGCGATCATCTTGGGGATGAAGAAGGGGTTGTATTTCGGGCCTTTGTCGGCATTGAGGGCATAGTATCCGGCTTCTTCCTCAAAAGTGTGAAGACCACCGATTCCGGCAGCCACGATAACACCCACACGATCTTTGTTGAGGTTTGCGGCCTCGTCGATCCCTGAGTCTTTCACGGCCTGCTCAGCAGCCACGAGGGCATACTGTGCGTACAGATCGAGAGTGCGCGCTTTTTTCCGGTCGAAATGAGCGGAAGGGTCAAAGTTCTTCACCTCACAGGCAAACTGTGTCTTGAACTTTGAAGCGTCAAAATGGGTTATAGGTCCGGCACCGCTGACACCGGCAACAGCATTCTGCCAAGTGGTTTCAACGTCGTTGCCAATCGGGGTGACAGCGCCCATGCCAGTCACGACAACTCTTTTTAGATCCATTGAAAAGTCGATGGTAATTTGGGGGTAATCAATATTATTTTCACCTGCTTATGCTCCCTAAAAGTGACGATCGCCTGCAAAAACAGTATCGTGGGGCAATGAGGTGTGAGATAACAAAAAAAGAACCGCCGGGTTAATGCAAATCTCCCCGGCGGACTTGTGAGTGGTCGGGATTATGCGTTGTGAGCCTCAATGTAGCTGATAGCGTCACCAACGGTCTGAATCTTCTGAGCCTCGTCGTCGGGGATAGTGATGTTGAACTCTTTTTCGAGTTCCATGATGAGCTCTACTGTGTCAAGGCTGTCGGCACCGAGGTCGGTAGTGAAGACAGCGCCTTCTGTAACCTGGTTCTCGTCAACGCCGAGCTTGTCGACGATGAGGGCCTTTACGCGAGGTGCAATTTCTGACATAACTTTGTTTTTTTTGATTTTTGATTGTCTGTTTTCGCGGGGCAAAGTTAATCAAATTTTTAATACCAAAAAAATCAGCGGTCTAAAAATGACAAAAATTTGATTTACTTATAAAAATAAAACA
>CAMWSY010000020.1 GCA_947176995.1 uncultured Porphyromonadaceae bacterium
GAGTAGGGACGCACGGCCCGTGCGTCCTCAAGCCCGTGAAACGGGCATCACAACATTAGCACCGGGTGACCGGAGGGAACCCGGTGACATGATTCACATTCCATCGAGCTGCGGAGCTGCGAAACACCCCCGACTACACCGCCGCGTTCTCCGAGTCCTACTGATTATTACACATCTCTTGCTGCCGGAGGCAGCATTTGTGGTAAACCTCACGCTCGCGGCGAAGCCGCAGCGTGGGGTAAGTCAGGCGATAAAAGCATTTGACCTCGCAAGAGGTCATCATCTCTCCTCCCCCACATCTGCAAATCTACAAAATAAAACCCAACAAAACATGCGAAATTGACCACTCCCCCTCTGCGCTCTCCGAGTCCTCCTCGCTCGCATGAAAGCGCCGGCAGGCGCGTCGTCATTGTAAACCCCTGGCGACCGTGAGGGAGCCTGCGGGACGGCGACCGCAGGGAGCCTGCGGGTAACGCGCCTGTCAGGGCGCACAAAAAACTCGGCCCCCGATCCACCAAGGACCGGAGGCCGACAAATTAAAACTGATAAGGGTAATTTCTACCTATGAACTTGCGTGTGCTTATTCTGTGGTAACTTCCAGAGGAATGTTCACTTCAACCTTCGACAGATCGGGGAAGGTAACAGTTGCAATTACATTCAGAGTTGCACCCTTCTGGATTGATGCACCCTTAGTGTAGGTGATTTTGCCAGTCTTAGTATCAATCTCAAGTTTACCACTAACAAGCTGACCTACGAAAGCGTTGTATGCAGCATTCTTTTCAATGTCATACTCAACTTCGATCGTGTTATCATCAAGCTTGTAAGAGTTCTTACCGAGATCAGTCAAACGAAGACCTGCCGGAGTTGTACCTGACTTAGCAAACCACTTGTAGATATCACTGTTCACTTTTCCTGATGTAACCACCTTCACACTCTCAGCGGCCTCATCTTCATCAGTGGTAGCGTTTCCGTTAATCTTAAGTTTTGAGATCGTTTTAGCTGCCATCAACGGATTTACAAACTCAACCTCGAAGTCAAACGGACAGATAGCTCCATTCTCAAGAGTAATGGTGTATCTTACAGTAGTCTTCACAGAGGGAACTGTCATCATCTGAGGAGTGGGAACAATCGTGTAACCATCAGCCTGGATTTTAGCGACAGGTTTCTTGTCCTTAGCAGGAATAACCTCAAACTTGATTGACTTAGCATTAGCAATCGGGTTAGTAGAACCAGCCACAGTCTGAGCCTCAAATGCGCCATTCACAGGAGCTGCAGTGTTGTAGAAGTTCATGATCTCAGTTGCACCTACAACCTTGCCATCCTTGTCAAGAACGTCTGCACTTGCAAATGCCGTAAAGAGGTTAAGCGACATGTTCACACCATTCTTACCAATTATACCATTAGTCGAAATCATGTTAGTGCCTTCAACATTGTATACAGAGTTAAGAGTGTACTTAGTGTGAGCTTCCTTCACATAGAAGGTCTGAGTCATCACGATGTTGCCTCTTACGAGAGGATCAAGTGCCGGGATTGTAATAGTAACAGTGTACTGTGCACCCTGACCATTTACATCCTGATAGCCTGCATTGTTCTTATCCTTCTCATACTGAGTCTGAATTGCATTGTTAACCTGAACGCTGAGAGCATCAGTACCGGTGGGATTCTCTGTGATAAAGTTGCGATTTACCTTCAGACCTGTAGTACCATCTGTAGCAACATTTACAGGCTTGCCATCCGTACCCAGAGCTGTTGCAACAACCTTCACATTCTTATCATAGTTCTTCCAGAATGATTCTGCTGTCAAACCATTATCTCCATAGAAATACTTGTTGACATCCTGCCAGCTAAGTGAACCGACAGTGGTAAATTTCTCCGAAAGATCATTGTAGATAAGAGACTTGGTTGGGATAGTTACCTCTGTATCACCACCTGTGAACGCATCTTCTGTAATCTTAATCTTCATGTAGGCTGAAGCCACGAAGTTGTCGTTCATGTATGCATCAACGCGGATGATAGGCGTACGGCCGATTGCAGCAGTACCGGTCAGTTTCGAGTCTGTGGTAACCGTAAGGATTGATCCGTTAAGATCTACGAAGTCCTGCTGGTTAGTATCACCTGTTCCGATATACTTACTGGGCTTGGAGAATTTATAAGTGATACCCGAGAAGCCGAGATCCTCCATAAAACCAATGTTAGCATCGGTCAGGATGTTATCCTCAGCGAACAGTCCAACAACCGTTGTCAGATCAAGTCCAGTAGCAGCTGTTGTATTTGTGTAAACAATCGAAGCTGCTGCACCCTTACCACTAAAGGGCAAGCCTGCAAGATATCCTGCAGTCTCTCCATCAGCAGTTGGGAAGTTAGCAGTACGCTGTGCAAGACCCTCATAGGGAACCATGTCATCCTTCTCAACACCTGCGATATTGGCGATTGTCAGTTTATTGAGCTGCTGGGGTGCTGCAACAGTGATATAATCTGAAACTGTACGAGCCTGACCATTCCAAAGCACAAGTGCTGCAATAGGAAGTTTACCTTCACCATTGGTAACTGAATACTTGGGCTTGCCATTCTTATCAAGGAAAGCAGCTCTGTTTGCAGAAGCTGATACTTCAATCTGCTTCTCATCATTGATCTTCGCGCTCGTAACAGAGAGAAGATTTGTCTGATCTTCCTGACCGGCACGAGACAGCTCAACGTCGCGATTGATAAACGAGTAGAATGCCGTCTCTGATATTGCTGCTGAGCTCGGATTTACACGATATGTCATAGCCACTTCATTGGGCATATAGACATCCTTCGTCACAACAGTGAAGTCAGTTGCCGATTTGAAATACGATCCGACATAATAGAATGCATTGTCAGGAGTTGCAATGCCGTTGCTCATCTTCGACGGAACGAAAGCAATCGAGCCTACAGGACGACCAGGATAAAGCTCAAGATCGGCATCTGCACCCTCTACACCTGAGAGGATCAGCTTGACACCGTCAAACACTGCGGTCATGCCGGAGCCGGAAGCTGTGTTCCATGCGATCTCCGAATCACCGATCTTCTCGCCATCTTTATAGATGTCGAACATGCCGGTCTCGACGTTGGGCACATAATAGATGCCGCTACCAGCTGCACCGTCAGTACCATTCTGACCATCCTTGCCGTCAGCGCCGTCCTTACCGTCCTGGCCATCCTTACCGTCTGTACCGATAGCTTTGTAGTCGGTCTTGACGCCGTCCTTGTACCAGAAGCCGTCCTCACCTATGCTCCAAACGGCTGCATCAGCACCCTTATCGCCGTTGGTGATATTATAGGTGGTTCCGTCAATTGTAATTGCCAGGCCATTGTCGGTCTTGACAACACTCGAGATGATCTTGCCACTCTGGATCTTCGACTGAAGGTCACTCACCTGAGCCGTGATGCCATCAATCTGGCTCTGCAGATTGTCGATGTCATCTCCGTAGTCAGAGCAAGACGTGAAAGACGCTGCACCGCCCGCCATGAGGCTGGCGATCAGAATCCCGTTGATTAGTTTTTTGTTCATAAACAACAATTAAGTTATAACTAATATTTGTTTGGTTTTAACTTCTTTTGTTCTCATGCTGCTTTACGTGCTGGGGTGTCACGAAAATCAGCACACAAATATAGATATAACCCAAAGGGCGAAAATAATACTCATATTGCGGGAGTTACACACTTATGTAGCCATATTTGCAAATCAGCGATACATCTCCCTTAAAAATAGAATTAAGCATCTAAAAATCACTTAATTAAATCCACTGTATCACAAAAGCAACGATAGTATTGCGATTATTGCACCATAACCGTTACAACTATCATTCTTCACGATCCGACGCTTGATTCCGGGGATATCAGGAGCGTTGTGAATTCTCCTCGCGGCCTACCGAAAGGTTACCGGACAGTTCCTTGAAGAAGTCGCGTTGCAGAATCACCGAAATACGGGCCAGAAGCGCCGTGTCGATCGAATGTTTCTGAAAGAGGCGGTAGATGTTGGAGCGGTCGCAGCTGAGTTTGCGGGCAAACCACGAGACGCTTCTCTCCTGCTTGGCGAGTTCCTCTTTGATCAGGGTGCCTATTGATTCCATTACTGTGGAAATGGTGTGCCGCATCCCTGAGGCACTTTCAAAATAATGATTCTTTTGCAAAACGTGGGATGCCAACACCGTATGCCCAGAACTCAAGGTATTAGCACGTACCTGCCTGAATGGATAAACGACATCGGCAGCCCACGTGAGCTATATACGCAAATGAACATACAACCAAAGCGCATCGTTTCGACCTGTATGGCGAAGCGACACGACAACATGATTGCGTGGCACATAATCTATATATACCTCATGTGGACGTCCTGACGTTGCCTAACCCTATCAGACATTCAAGAAGTGCTAATTTTTGAGTCACAGGGAAAAACGACGTAAAAACGCCTTGCATATCTGAGTCTGGCCATGCGCCTCTGCGCTATTGACCGATGACTCGTTGGCAAAAATAACTTAAAAATTCAACTAATGCAAAAAGAGTGATGCACGCCACCGGCGCACACCACTCCTTTTACTATCCCCCCCCTGTACTATGTTAGCTATATTAGCTATCTAAGCTATCTCCCCCTCAAATCCGGCGGCACGCACAGCGGCGATAACCTCATCGGCGCTGTGCTCCCCCTCTACGGTAGCCTTACCCGTCGACAGATTCACCTCAACCTGAGTCACGCCATTCACGCCGCTGATACTCTTAGTCACCGCCGCTTGGCAATGAGGGCAGTTCATCCCCTTGATTACATATTCTTTAGTCATATTTCCTGTAATTTTATTTGTTTTAATATTTCGCTTTATGAGTGCAGCAAGCAGCAGTGCCACAAGCACTGCTGAGCAGATAGTGGAGAAAGTGCTGAACTCATGCCCGTGATGGCAGGCAGCCGCCATGCCGTCGATCGCAAACCACCCCTTGGGGAGCACATAATCTATCAGCAGCCCGAACGCCATAGCCCCCGCTATAATCGACAGAAGATAGATTGCAGCCGCCTTGCGCCCCATCTCACGCGAGATGAGCGTGAACGACGCAAAATTAGCCGCAGGCCCGGCCATGAGAAGCACAAGCGCCGTGCCGGGCGAGAGCCCTTTCAGCACAAGCGACATCGCAATAGGTATCGACCCCGTGGCGCATACATACATAGGTATGGCGATCACAAGCACCGCGATCATCGAGAGGACAGGGTTACGCCCGAGCACCGAGAAGAAATCCGCCGGCACATACACCGTGATTATAGCCGCGATGATCAGTCCGGCCACGAGCCAGCCGCCGATGCTCGACACGAGATCGACAAAACCATACTTCAGAGCCGACACACATTTCCCGGCAAAGGTGATCGGGCGCTCGTCATCCGTGTTCACGTCGCAAGCCACCACAACATCTTTTTCACTATCGGCCTTCCCAACGGCCATGCCGCCGAATATCGCCGTGAAAAGCGCCGCGACGGGGCGCACCACAGCAAAAGCCGGCCCAAGCAGCGACCACGTGGCGGCGATGCTGTCGACGCCGGTCTGAGGCGTAGCTACAAGAAACGAGGTCGAAGCCGCACGCGACGCACCGTTGCGCCGCATGGCTATCGCCGTAGGGAGCACGCCGCACGAGCAGAGCGGCAGCGGAACTCCTATCAGAGCCGACTTCACAACAGCCTTCCACCCCGACCCTAAGAGATGCCTTGCAAACGTGCGCTGCGGGATGAACGCATGCATCACACCCGCTATGAGGAAGCCCAGCAGGATGTAAGGCGACATCTCGTTGAGCATGAATAAAAGAGAATTCAACAGTTCCATAACAATCGTTTTTTAATTGATTATGTAAATTTACTCACTTATCCATGAGTCTGCCACGCCACATCATATAAAAATCCCTAACGAACAGGCTGTATGCAATCAGGTTGCAGGTTTCAAATTATTTCGTAAATTTGAAAAAAGGTTGCGACCGCACACCATCCGACCGTCCGACATGTCCCGACATGTCATCCAAAGTAGGGACGCACGGCCCGTGCGTCCTTCAGATTCACAGCGTGCAACGCACGCGACTTTTACAGTAACCGCGCCTGTCAGGGCGCGGAAACGCAAACATCAAAATCATGCACCACACAGCTGCCGAAATTCTGGAGAACGCCGATATAAAACCGACCCCCAACCGCATACTCGTCATCCGTTCACTTCTTGCCGCAGAATCACCCCTGAGTCTGCTCGAACTGGAAAAAGACCTTCAGACGCTCGACCGATCGAGCATATCGCGCGTACTCGCCCTGCTGCTTGAACATGGAGCCGTACACGCCATGGAAGACGGACGCGGCATCACCAAGTATGAGATATGCCACAGTGATCATCACTGTTCGGTATCCGACATGCACGCCCACTTCTACTGCGAGAAATGCAACCGCGTGTTCTGTTTCGAGGACATCAATGCCCCTGAGATCAACATACCCGACGCATTTCAGGTACGTTCCGTCAACTTCATGATCAAGGGGATATGCCCCGACTGCCGCCAAGCCCAGTAACCCGCCTCCTCTTGTAGGGGCACGCGACAGCACGCCCTCCTCCGCGCTCTCCGAGTCCTCTGCGCTCTCCTCCCCGCTCAATCCCTGAAAATTGCGGGAGCAGCAGCTTCACGCTCTCTCACTATACGGTCGAACGCTTTAAGGCGCTCCTGAGGCATCGCGGCCTTTCCCTTCCACTCCTCCGAGCCATACACGCCGAAGTTATCCAGACTGAAAGGCTTGAAGCCGATGCGTTTCGCAATCTTGCCCGAGCGCAACCTGAAATCCCCCTCGGCAGGATTCACAAAACCGGGATCAGCCACAACCGAGTGAGCGTCGCGCGTCTTCTTCCACTCGGCAAGCATTTTGTCATCAAACGCCTTCTCATCCGTCGACAGGTCAGCCTCCGAAGCATCATAGTAGCAGTTGCGGTCCATGTCGACAATAGCGGTTTTCCATCCTCCACCGCCGAGCAGCTTACCGTTGTCGCCATAAACGATATTATTCTTGAAAATAAACGACGTGTGCTCCTCCGGGCGGGTGAACTGCACCTGCTGCGTCACACCGTATGCAAGAATATTGTTGGCGATCACATTGTCCTTGCCGTAATGCTGATGAAATCCGCCGCTCTTGCAGCCATAGACGAGATTGTTATCCATCACAATATCGGTCGAACCCTCGTCGGTATAAAGCCCCCAGCCGCCGTAGTCGTAGGAGTACACATGATGTATCGAGTTGTCATGCACACGCGTCCCCTCCGACAGACCCAGCGTATACACCGCTCCCATGTCCGACAGCTCGCCCCAGCCGATATGATGGATATGATTGTAGCCTACCTCATTGCGCTTCGCGTAGCTCGGAGTGTAACCCCACACCCAGCCGATTGAGATGCCCGAATAGAGCAGATCGCAAATCTCGTTGTGTGTCACCTTGTTGTCCGAGGCATGGAATATATTTACCCCCGTGCCGCACGGAAACACCAGCCCAGTGCGCGTGATTATGTTATTATCCACAACTATCCCCGAAGTGACAAGCTCAGGAGACTCAGGGAACGACACCTCACCGATTTTCACCCCGCCCGCACCGAGATTACTGAGCAGAGAGTGGCGTATGGCAGAATCGTGTACATCCTTCTTGAACCAGATTGCCGAATTGCCCGTGTTACCGATGCGGCAGTTGTCAAACGTGATGTTGCGCGCATGATTCAGCGTCACGGCTGCATCAACCGGCGCAGCCGCCTGTGCAGGCGGATTACCGCTCTTAGGCATCACGTGAGCCGAATGACGGAAATCCACGTTGCGGAACGTGATACCCCCTACCGGGACAGCCTGAGTCCCCTCTATCTCGAGCAGGACAGGGAGCAGCGGCGCGTAGGCTGTAGTCGAGGCAGGCGACTCGCCGGGCAGCGGGATGTAGTATAGGCGTCCCTCGCTTTTGTCGAGATACCACTCACCGGGAGCGGTGAGCGCCCCGCGGTAATTCTCAAGTATGAAACGAGAGTTAGAGTCTATCATGTTCCACGGCTTCATCGCCTCCCCGGCCGTGAAGATATAGCCCGAGTCAGGCTCTGCATAAGCAAGATATTTGCGTGTATTGTCCCACTTGTGATAAAACATCACCACAACGTCAGTGAGTTCGGCCGGCGTCATCCCCTTCAGCTCACTCAGATACTCCGGCTTCACCTTCATGCGCTGCGTGGCATAGTTCGCGCCGCCCGACGATGGCCCGATATGCACATTCTCGGTGCATCCGTCCACCATGTACCAGTCGGCATCCGGCGTGCGTGCACGCGTGGCAAGATGATTGTCGAAATAAAGCTGTTCAAACGACGCTCCATAATGCTTCACCTCCGGGATATCGGCAACCCATGTTCCATCGGGAAGCACCTGCCAGTTGCTGATAGCCATTGCCCCGCTGATCACCGGCATATCGGCCGCATCACCCTCTATCACAATCGGGCGTGACGGAGCAGAAGTAATCCTTATCGGAGACGCGAGTTGATGAACGCCCGACGGCAGTTTTATCCTGAGAGTGTCGCTCCCCGCTGCAGCACGGGCTATAACATCCGGGAGCTGCTTCGGAGAAGAAATATTCACAACATTCTGCGCTCCGGCAGCCGTGGCACCGAGCACTGTCAGACCGACAATAAGATTCCTGATCATGGTATAATGTTCTGGGTGGTGTTACAATTCTATGCTCTAAAGTTAATCATTTTTCTGCCACTATCCCGACTCCCGCCCCTCAAAAACATCCTTATTCGCAATCTCCGAGTCAGATATTGAAATTCCTTAGATCAAAAAACATAAGCCGCGTATCATCATCTTTATCACTCTCGGTAAAGAACATGAATCCATTACGTTCATAAAAAGGAGATGCAGAGCTCAATGCATCTACCGTAATAAATCGGCATCCCAGACGTCTGACCTTCGTAAAAGCATACTTTATACTGTCAAGCACAAAAGTCCCCAATCCCTCGCCGGTATAATTCTCATGTACGGCAAGTCGACCAATCTTTACTGCGGGATAGCTCCTGCGTCGCTTAGGATTGGGAATATTTCTGTTTAATCGGTTCCACACCGATTTATTTTCGGGATCAAAAGTAATCTTATCAGCAAGCAGACTAAAATAAGCAACCGTGATATCTTCTTGGGGATACTCTATAAGATATGTCACTGCCATAAGTTCCTTATGGAATTGCTTTGCATCGTCGAAAAGAAAACCGTTCAAATCATCCTCAGAACATTTGAACGGCCTTATATTTGTGTCGTGAGAGAGCTGCACTTGAGCTAATTTTGTGAAGTCCATTTTACCACTGGAAATTACTGATGGATTTCATTATCTCGTATGCTTTCCGGGCTCGGTCTCTGTCACTTTCCGGTACTGGCAGGGGTTGCGAAATCAGCTTCTCGAAGCGCTCTGCATCTTTTCCGAATAGTTCCGGTGTTTCTTTTATTGGTCTTGCCATAATAACAGTTTTAGTATACAACAAATATACAACAATTTATCGGTATAATTGGATTTCCCTGATTCTTTTAGAGAGGGAAATCCAATTATCTGCACCCCAAATTACTCAGGTATGATGTTGAACTCGGCGGCGCTGCCGTAGTCGTGACCGCGCTGCGACGACAGTGCTGTAAAACGCATATAACGCGCCTTGACCGGCGTGTCGAAAATGACATTTTTCTCCTTGGCCGACGCATCAAATGTTCCTTCGGTGACCTTGCGCCATGTCTTGCCGTCGTCGCTCACCTCGATGCGGTAATCCTTCACCATACCGGTAGTGCTTCCGTCCTGACGCGGCAGTATGCTAAAGCCCTTCATCCCTTTCACGTCGTAGGTGTCGAAGTCGATCCAGTGAGGATACTTACCCACGGTCACACCGTAGGTAGTGTGCCAGATCGTCGAGGGGTCACCGTCAGTGAGGAAGATAGCATCATCGCCCGGCTCCTCGCTCGAGCAGTACACCACTTCCATCTCCACCGTGTTCTGAGGCTCGAATACTGCCGTTGCCTTGCACTCGGCCGATGCCTCGTCCCATGCTGTTATCTCACCACCGTTCTTGAACTCAAACGGGCTCTCGTAGCTGACAGCATTAAGCTTCTTGCGTTTAACGGTTTTATCGGGAGTGCCCACATAGTAACTGATCTTAGCCTCTGGATTGACCGAGGTGATGCTCACCATACCCTTGCGGTCACGCACGATGGAGAGCGGAAGCACTCCGCCGCGACCCACACGGGCATTGGCCAAAAGATCGGTCGCCGGGTTGACCGGACGTATTATAAATCCGAAATGATGGTCACCACCCTTCACGCGATCGTGTGTGAGCGGGCCACCCTGACCACAACTGCTTCCGCCGAGCCCGGTCACCTTGGTGTCGAGATGCAGCCAGTTGCCGTCTGAAGCAGGGAGGTCGCACGGGTGCGGGGCATTAGCAAGCTGCTGCTCGCTCCAAGGGAGGATAGACATGCTCATCGTGTCGAGAGCCACAAACTGCAAGCCGTTGCCGCCATTGTCACGCACGGCGCTCCAGCGCACCTCCTCGCGGCCGCTCATGCTCTGCGGCTTGGGGAAGTCTACAAACATATCGGCCACTTTCGAGTCATAGAGTCCTACAAATTGCCCCGTCTTGCGGTCATTGAAGTTGTTGATCGGGCCGCGGCCATAGTAGGTATAATTCTCAAGTGCCGTCGGTAGCTTCATGGCATAGCCGAGGCACGGGAGAGTCATCGCAGGCTTATTGTCGGCCACAGCAGCCTCAAGCTCTACAGAGCCATCGGGATACACTGTCCATATCTGATTAGTGACAAACGTGAGTGCGTCTTCATCAAGCGGCTCACCATCAACTGTCTTTGCGCGTCCCGAAGTAAATTTACCATCGAGCACGGTAGCATTGTCGGCCTTCGACTCCACGGTGTAGCTCACAACCACCTTACCGTCGGCAGTGCGGAAATAGTTTCGGTCGGAAGCTTTATGCTTCAGGCGGTCAACACCGTTGGCATACCACTGTCCGTACACCCACACGTCATTGTCGACCGGTGCGCGGTAAGCGTCAAGCCTCGGACCGTTACCGGGAGTGATATATTCCTTTCCGCCGTAGGAGAGCGACGCGATTGTACCGGTGGCGTCGTCAAATACGATCTCAAAACCGTCACCCGAAACCGTGATACCATCATTGGATTCCACCACGTTCATTTCACCCTTCTGCTGCGCTATCGGCGCATAAGCGGCGGCATCCTTCACCGGCAGTTGCTCGCGCATCTGCACAAATCCCTTCTCAGCCCACGGTTTTGCCTCAGGCTGCATGAACTCGACGGTGAGGAAATACTCCTTATCGCCGTCAAGGCTGTTGAAATCGTATGGTATAGTAAACTTCCCTGACGTGCGCGGAGCGATCTCACGCAGATTCGCGCCATTGAAGCAGTCACTCGACACAATCGTTTTTCCATCTTCCTGTAGCGTCCAGCGCATATCGTAGTCAAGCGGCGTGAAGTAGTTTTTATTGAACACCTCGATCTCGCCACGGCTCAGGTCTGTTGCCTTCACCCCCACGTTCTGATACACCTTCTGCACCTCGAAATACTGTGGCTTCGGAGCAAGATCAGGCAGCATTATGCCATTCATGCAGAACATACCGTCGTTCGGGGTGTCACCGAAGTCACCGCCGTAGCCCATATAGGTCTTTCCGTCGGGAGTGTGGGTGAGTATGGCCTGATCTACCCAGTCCCATATCGCGCCGCCGCAGAAGAAGTTGGTCGATTCTATGGCATCCCAGTAATCCACGAGATTACCCACGGCATTACCCATCGAGTGAGCGTACTCCGAGATGTGGTAGGGATACTTCACGTCTGAATTGCCCTTTACGGTCTCTCTCACCCATGCCACCGACGGATATTGGTTTGAACCCATGTCCACTATGTCGTTGTTGCGCTCATACTGCACCGGGCGCGACGTGTCAAACTGCTTTATAGCCTTGTAAGCGGCAAGATAGTTGTCGCCGGGTCCTCCCTCGTTGCCGAGCGACCATATCACGATCGCCGGACTGTTTACGTGGGCGCGCACAAGCTCCATGTTGCGTGCCACATGAGCAGCCTCCCACTCTTTAGGGTGGCTGAGCGACGCTGCTCCGTAGTAGTATTCATGACTCTCCGCATTAGCCTCATCCTCAAGATATATGCCGTACTTATCGCAGGCGTAATACCAGTAAGGCATATTGCTGTAGTGCGAGTTACGCACGTGATTTATATTGCCGCGCTTCATGAGCATGATCTCGCGCTCCACCTGATCGCGTGTTATGGCATGACCCGTCAGCGGGTTATTTTCATGGCGGTTCACCCCTTTGAGCTTAACCGGCTTGTTGTTGACATAGAAATATCGTCCTGCGAGACCAAATTCATCCTCCGATGCGGGAGTGTCGCGTATCTCCACCGTGCGCACCCCCATGTAGGCCGATGCGATATCTACCGTTTTCCCTTTCGCATCCTTCAGCTCCGCCACCACAACGTAGCGCCACGGCTCTTCGGCACTCCATTTGCGCGGATCAGCCCATGCGAAGGTGAGATTACGCTCCGTCGATGCTCCACGTGCTATATCGAGAGCCTTTGCGGGGAGCGACTGCGTCAATGCCGGAACTTTGGCAGTGATGTCGCTGTAAAGCTCGCAGGGATAAAAGCTGTAGCTTACCGAGTAGCCCTTTGCATCCTTATTCGACTTGTTGTCGACCGTCACATCCACACTCAACTCCGCGTCACCCTTGCGGTCAATGGAAAGCGTGCGCACCACGAGATCCGAGATTGCCACCTTGGGCGTGGAAGTGAGGTAAGTGTCACGTATGATACCCGGCAGACGGAACATATCCTGTGCCTCGAGAAACGACCCGTCACTGCTGCGGTACACCTCCACTGCCACGGTGTTTTCACCCTTCACTACCAGATCGGTGATGTCAAATGTGGCGGTATTGCGCGAGTTCTTTGAAAATCCCACATACTTGCCGTTGATCCACAGATAGAAGAACGAATCCACACCATCAAAGTTGATATAGATTTCACGCCCGTCCCATCCGGCAGGCACAGTGAACGTGCGGCGATACGATCCCACCTCATTGCGATCCTTGTAAGTTGTCCAGTTCTCAGGAGGTGTGCGCATCACGCCCCCGCGCCAGTCGTCCACAGCCACCTTGTGCTGGAATATAACCGGCTGATTCACATAAATGGGCACACCGTACTTCAGTGAGCCGTCGGGTTGAATACCCTGCACATTCCAGCATCCCGGCACGGCAATGTCATCCCACCCCGTCACATCATAGTCCGTGCGGTAGAAATCAGCCGGGCGCTTCTCTGGCGTGTTTACCCAATTGAATTTCCACTCGCCGTTGAGACTCTTGTAGTAAGAGCTGTTTTCAGGAAGCACCTTGCGCGCATTCTCCACATTTGCAAAAGAAAAGAAATACGCACGCGGCTGCAATTTGTTATAAGCCAATTGTTCGGGCGACTGCCACTCATTGCCCGTCGGGGCTTCGGCTTTTCCATAGTCAAAACCCTTGAGTGCGGGCACAACTGCCGGAGCGGTAATTGCTGCGGCAAGGAGCATAGAGGCGGCTATAAGATGTTTTCGCATGATTCAGATCGTGAAGAAATGATGGTATTTGACAAATATACAAATTTATTCTTTATGTCGATTGCGAAAATGACCACTCCACCGAAAGCGAACCTCAACCCGTGCCCGATTGTTTGACTGACATGGATGGATTGACTATCGGATTACTCATTCCCTTTATCGGGACCGTAGCGGGAGCGGCATGTGTGTTCCTGATACGCGACCACATACCCCAGCTTATGCAGAAAGCACTCATGGGCTTTGCTGCCGGGGTGATGGTGGCGGCATCGGTGTGGTCACTCCTCATCCCGTCGATGGAGATGACAGGTCACGAGGGAATAATGAAAGTCCTCCCCGACGTCGTGGGCTTCATTCTCGGTATATTCTTCCTGCTTATGCTCGACATGGTCGTACCTCACCAGCACATCGAAGGCGGAGAAAGCGAAGGACCGCGCAGCCCCATGTCGAAAACCGGCAAACTTGTGCTTGCCATCACTATCCACAACGTCCCCGAGGGTATGGCCGTGGGAGTTGCACTTGCTGCAGCGCTCGAGCAGAGCGCCTATCTGTCGATGGCGGCGGCACTCGCTCTGTCGATTGGTATGGCAATTCAGAATTTCCCGGAAGGAGCTATAGTCTCCATGCCGTTACGTGCAGCCGGAAACAACAAGCGCAAAGCATTTACCATTGGCGCGTTTACGGGACTTGTTGAACCCGTTGCCGCGATTCTCACCATCTTTTTGGCCTCCTACATTCTGCCCGCGCTCCCCTATCTTCTTTCGTTCGCGGCCGGAGCCATGATGTATGTCGTAGTTGAAGAGCTCATCCCCGAAACCCAGCAGGGACGCCACTCCAATCTCGGCACAATAGGCTTTGCCGCCGGATTCGTCCTCATGATGATACTCGACGTAGTCCTCGGCTGACCACCATAATTTTTATTAACTTTGTGATTAGTAATCCAACCCACTTACTTCACGCACCCCATGGCTTGTTCCACTGAGTTTATCGACTTTATTTGCCAGACGCTGTCGCCGTTGGGCGAAGTGCGCTCACGCAAGATGATGGGCGATTACGTCATCTACGTCAACGGCAAATGCGTCATAACAGCCTGCGATAACAATGCCTATGTGAAAAAACTACCATGTATCGCCGGGATAATGGCCGATGCAGAGAGTGGTTGTCCCTACCCCGGCGCAAAGGAAGCATATATACTCGACCTAACCGACGCCCGCAACACCCTGAAAGTCATCGAACTTTTATGGGACAACCTCCCCTTCCCGAAATCAAAAAAGAAATAACGCAGCTACAATTTCCCCTGTATTTTTTACATCCCCTGAAACTTTTTGAGACGTTTTTGCACCTTATAGAGCAAAAACATCCTATAACATGAAAAGTCCGCCGATCACCGAGAGGGAGTTCACAGCTCTCATCAAAGAGCACTCCCGCATCATCAACAAAGTCTGCTTCTTCTATGCGACCGACAAAATGCCGTATGACGATCTTCGTCAGGAGATCTACATGAATCTATGGCTCGGCATAGGCCAGTTCCGCGGCGACAGCAAGCTCTCCACATGGGTCTATCGTGTCGCTGTCAATTCCGCCCTCATGGCCATACGCAACTATAGGTCGAAACTCAACACATTACCGATTGATTTATGCGGAAACGACATGTCATCGGAGTGCGACGACGCGCAACGCGAACAGCTCAAAGCCCTCTATGACATCATCAACACCCTCCGCCCCATCGACAAAGCCATCATCCTTCTGTGGCTCGACGAGTACCCTTACGACGAGATCGCCGAAATAATGGGAATCCCGAGAAACACCGTCGCCACTAAGCTTCACCGCATTAAACACCAACTCGTAAACAACAGCCAGTAACACCATGACACTCGACGAAATAAAAAACAGCATGAACACACTCGACCGTGGTCTTGCCGACACACCTCCCACCCGTTTTAGCCTCGACACAGCGCGCTGCAACACCGCCCGCGCCCGTCTGATCAGAAATTACCGAAGAGCCACCCTCAGCTGCCTCATTCTTGGCATAGTGTTCACCGCCAACTGGGTAGGAGGAGTCGAAACCCAGTCCTTCCCCGCATCCTTCCGCGGCTTTCTCGGCATATATCTGCTGTTGGGTGCAGTCTGGTACGCCATAATCACCTCGCGCATCCGCAGTATCGATATTGCCACCTCCACCCCCGGCCAGACAATAAAAGCCGTGGCATCATTCCGCCGGCTTGTCCTTTGCGGAGAGATCGCATTCGGTGTCGCGCTTGTCGTGTTCTTCACCCTGTTCCTTTCCCACCTCATCACAGTGGATCAATATGTAGTCTGGATCATACTTGGTTTCCTCGCGTTAAGCCTGATTCTGGCCATAACAGTCTTCCTTCCCAAAACCCTGCGCGACTTCCGCAACCTCACCGCCCTCACCGCCGACTGATCCATCTTGATTTACATAGACATACCACCTGAATTGTAGGGACACACGGTTCGCGTATCCTCCTGATTCCCAAAACACAACATCCCACACCTCCGACACGTCTGACTTGTCCGACCTGTCCGACCCGTCCTCACCCCCTTCCATCAGCGTTCTCTGAGTACTCCGAGTTCTCCGCGCACTCCCCCTCCGCGCCCGTGTAACGGGCATCACACATGCCAGCACCGGGTGACCGCAGGGAACCCGGTGTAAACATGCGTATTATCATTGAGCTGCGGAGCTGCGTCACAATGCCCACCCTGCTGCCGGAGGCAGCATTAATGGTAAGCCCCATGCTTGCGGCAAAGCCGCAGCATGGGGAAGGTGTGAGTCAGGCCACAAAAACACTTGACCTCACAAGAGGTCATCTATTCCAAAACATCTCCGCCCCGTCCTACCATCCACGCCTCGCGTGTCTCCTTTCACTCAACAGCCGTGAGTACAGCGGCCAACCCTTCATGAAAAGACTTAGCCTGCCGGAAACGCGCGGAGATCACAATCCGGCCCGCGGTGTCGATATAGCCCCCCAATCCGGTTTTCCCTTTCTTTACAGCCGCCAGCCCCTCCGAGAAATCATAAGT
>CAMWSY010000021.1 GCA_947176995.1 uncultured Porphyromonadaceae bacterium
ACCGGGTTCCCTGCGGTCACCCGGTGCTGACGGTTGTGATGCCCGTTTCACGGGCATGGGGGAGGACGCATGAGCCGTGCGTCACTACTCTGGTCGGAAGGTGGGGATGGTAGAGTTTGTTTTGTGGCAGAGAAAGTTTTTGCGTATCTTTAGTGCCTCAAAATGTAAGTAAATTATGGCGGAAATCAAGTGTATCGGCATTCTCACCTCGGGAGGTGATGCCCCGGGCATGAATGCGGCCATCCGTGCCGTGACTCGTGCCGGAATATTCAGCGGATTGAAGGTCAAGGGTATCTATCGCGGCTACCGCGGCCTGCTGACTGATGAAATCGTGGAGTTTCGCACTCAGAATGTGTCGAACATCATACAGATGGGCGGCACTATCCTGAAAACGGCGCGCTGTAAGGAGTTCATGACTCCCGAAGGGCGTCAGCTGGCATACGACAACATGCGCCGACATGAAATCGACGCTCTTGTGGTGATAGGTGGCGATGGCTCGCTCACCGGTGCACGCGTTTTCGCCAATGAGTTCAATGTGCCTGTGATAGGTCTGCCGGGGACGATCGACAATGACCTCTACGGCACTGACACGACGATCGGCTATGACACGGCTCTGAACACGATCATGGACTGCGTGGACAAGATACGCGACACGGCTACATCGCATGAACGTCTTTTCTTCATCGAGGTGATGGGGCGTGATGCTGGTTTCCTCGCTCTCAACGGCGCTATCGCTGCCGGTGCGGAGGCTGCTATCATCCCTGAGATATCGACTGAGGTTGACCAGCTTGCTGAACTGATACAAAACGGTTTCCGCAAGAGCAAAAACTCGTCGATCGTGCTTGTGGCTGAAAGCCCTGTGACGGGTGGTGCGATGGCTCTGGCTGAGCGCGTGAAGAATGAGTATCCGGCATACGACGTGCGTGTGTCGATCCTCGGTCACCTGCAGCGCGGCGGCTCTCCGACGGCTCACGACCGCATACTTGCCTCACGCATGGGCGCGGCTGCGATCGATGCTCTGCTCGACGACCAGCGCAATGTGATGATAGGTATAAAGAATGACGATATCGTTTATGTGCCGTTCACGAAGGCTATCAAGAATGATAAGCCTATCAACCGCGAACTGCTGAGCACTCTGCGAAGATTGTCGATATAAGCATATTTGTGTGGGGGGAGAACTCAGAGAACTCGGAGAACTCAGAGGAAGTGGGCGTGCTTGGGCACGCGCCTACTATGAGGGAGGACGCACGGGCCGTGCGTCCCTACTTTGTGGTGTTTCGCAGCTCCGCAGCTCTTAGGAGAAGTGCAACTTACACCGGCTTCCCTGCGGTCACCCGGTGCTGACGGTTGTGATGCCCGTTTCACGGGCTGGGGAGGGGTAAATTAGAGACCGTAGAGAAGGTATCCGGCTGCCCCGGCGAGGACTATGACCAGAATGGGGTGGAGCTTGATGAAATAAACGGCTACAAAGGCACCTGCACACAAGCAGGTGCTTTTTATTATGTCGGGTGGTGTTGTGCCGAAGTTCTCACCGTTCATAAGCAGCATTGCGGCTGAGGCGATGAGCCCGATCACCACGGGACGCAGTCCGGCGAAGATGCCTTTGATTGCGGGACTGTCTTTGTGTCGCGTGATGAAGTGGCTGGCGTAGGCCACGAGCAGGAACGATGGAAGCACTACCACAAGGGTGCAGAGGAGTGAGCCGAGCACTCCCCACCACCAGCCTGTGAAGCCTGCTTCGGCGGGGACGACGTAGCCGATATAGGTGGCGGAGTTGATGCCGATGGGTCCCGGCGTCATCTGTGAGATGGCCACAATGTCGGTGAACATCTGTTCGGTAATCCATCCGGGCCCTACAATCTCGCGCTCGATGAGTGAAAGCATTGCGTAGCCGCCGCCAAACCCGAAGAGTCCGATCTTCAGGTAGCTCCATATCATGTTGAGATAGACGCTCATGAGTTGCCGGCCTCCTCCTTGCGGCTCTCAGTTTCCCGGGCTACGGCGCGGCGGCAGTACCAGAAATAGCCGACTGCTCCGCCAAGCACGATGAATAGTATGGGGTTGGACACCCACGGCAGCTTCGACCAGATGAGTAATGCCACGACCACGGGAATCCAGATGGTTTTCCATGTGATGCCGGCCGATTTTGCCGAGGTGAGCACGGGTGCGATGATCAGCGCGGTGACGGCGGGGCGTATGCCCTTGAAGATCGCCGATATCACCTCGTTGTTCTTGATTATGTCGGGGGTGAGGAAGATGGCTATGGCGAGGATGATGAGGAAGGGGAGGATGATTGTGCCGGTGGCTGCGCAGATGCTTCCGCGCATCCCGCGGAGCTTGTCGCCCACGGCCACTGAGATGTTGACTGCGAGGATGCCGGGCAATGACTGCGCGATCGCGAGCTGGTTAAGAAATTCCTCCCGGTCGATCCAGTGATGGCGGTCGACCACTTCTTTCTCGATAAGTGATATCATTGCCCATCCGCCGCCGAATGTGAATCCGCCGATCTTGAAGAATGAGCTGAATAGCTGCCAGTAGATGTTATTTCCCATAAGTTGAAGCTAATGCGCGTGCTGCGTTCTGTCCGTCGATAGCTGCTGAGACGATGCCTCCTGCCCACCCGGCTCCCTCGCCGGCGGGGTAGAGTCCGGCTATGGATGTGTGGTGCATTTTCTCGCGGTCGCGCGGGATGCGCAGTGGGGCTGATGTGCGTGTCTCGGCACCGAGCACTATGGCGTCGGGGGTGAGGAAACCGCGTGACTTGCGGCCAAATTCTTCGAAGCCTTTGCGCAGACGTGAGGCAATGGAGGGATAAAGCAGGCGGTCGACGCGCGAGGGGTAGACGCCGGGGGCGTAACTGCTCGGCGGAAGATCGCGGGATGGGCGGCCGGCCACAAAGTCGGTCATGCGCTGTGCGGGTGCCCGCTGGGTCATGTCTGCATCGTCGTGGAAGCGTTTTTCAAGTTCTTCCTGATAGGTGAGCATCCTGAGGGTGTCGTCGCCGGGGACATCGTCGGGGAGCACCTCGACGACCATGCCGGAGTTGGCCCATCGGGAGGAGCGGGCTGAGGCTGACATGCCGTTGACGGCTGACTCGCCGGGGGCTGATGCGGATGGAATGACGACTCCGCCGGGGCACATGCAGAAGGAGTAGACGGCGCGGCCGTCGACACGGGTGAGCATGGAATACTCGGCGGCGGGGAGATACTTGCCGCGTCCGGCGGGGGAGTGGTACATGATGCTGTCGATGAGGCGCTGCGGATGCTCAAGACGCACGCCCACGGCAAGTCCCTTGGGCTCCATGTCGACTCCCTGAGCGTGGAGGGTGCGGTAGACGTCGCGCGCCGAGTGGCCTGTGGCGAGTATGACGGGGCCTTGCCAGTGACGGCCGCTGCGGTCGGTGACTCCGGTGACGCGGCGGTTGCCGTCGGGGTCAACAGCTATGTCGAGGCGCTCCATCGCAGTGGCGAAATGCACCTCGCCGCCGTGGGCTATGATGGACTCGCGTATCGACCGGATAACGCCGGGCAGACGGTCGGAACCGATGTGGGGATGCGCTTCGGCAAGAATGTCTTTTGACGCGCCGTTGGCTACAAGTGTTTTCAGAATTTCCTCGACTGAGCCGCGTTTCTTGCTGCGGGTGTAGAGTTTGCCGTCGGAGAACGCTCCTGCTCCCCCCTCGCCGAAGCAGTAGTTGGAATCGGGGTCGACGCGCCCCTCGCGGGCTATGGCAGCCATGTCGGTGCGGCGGCTGTCGACGTCCTTGCCGCGCTCGAGCACGACGGGACGCACGCCGCGGGCTATAAGCTCAAGGGCGGCGAAGAGTCCGGCGGGGCCTGCCCCGACAACAATGGCTTGCGGAGCATCGGCTGAGAGCACGGGAAGCGGCGGCAGGGCGCAGTCGTCGACGGGTGTGATCTCGTCGAGATGGACTCTTACGGCCAGATTTACCATGACCCGGCGCTGGCGGGCGTCGATGGAGCGGCGCAGGATGTCGACCTGCTTTATGCGGTTTATGTCGACGTCCAGTGAGGTTGAAATGACGGCGTTGAGCCGCAAGGGCTCGTAGGCCGTGTCGGGGGGCAGACGCAATGATGTGAGCTCTCGGAGCATCTTGCTGATCGGTGTGTGGGGCTTTACTCAGCCGCCGGGTTGTTGTATTTCTTTGAAAGGCGCTTCATCATCACGAGGATTGTGACAAGCGCAAGGGCGAACGCCAGAAAATCACTGCACCCGACGCTTGCCCAGACACCCGTGACACCATAGTAACGCGGAAGTACGGCAAGCAGCGGCAGCAGGAATATGAGCTGGCGCGTGAGGGAGAGGAAGATGGAGAGGGCTGGCTTGCCGATGGACTGGAAGAAGTTGGTGATGATGATCTGCACGCCCACAAGCGGGAAGCAGATGAAGAAGAGACGGAAACCGTCGCGCGCTATGGAAATGAGCGTCTCATCGGTGGTGAACATGCCCGACAGCTTGTCGGGGAGGAGCTCGGTGAGCGTCCATCCGACCAGAGTGATGCAGAATCCGGCGAGTATGCCGAGTTTTAGTGTGGTCTTCACGCGGCTCCACTTCATCGCTCCGAAGTTGTAGCCGAGTATGGGCTGCATACCCTGTGTGATTCCGAACACGAGCATGACAAAGAACATGCCCACGCGGTTGAGTATGCCGTAGGCTCCCACGGCCATGTTGCCGTCGATGGAGTCACCGCTCGCGCTCAGCAACGCTTTGTTGAGAAAGACGACTACGAAACATGAGGTAACGTTCATCAGGAACGGTGAAAGACCGATGCCGTACATGCGCTTGATGATGCTCCATGAGAACCACTTGTTGTCGCGGCGGAAATGTACGAAACTTTTTTTGGAGAGGAAATGGGTGAGCACCCAGATGAAGCCGCAGAACTGGCCGCCGACGGTGGCAAGGGCCGCTCCGCGCATACCCATGTCGAGCTTGAAAATGAATATCGGGGCGAGAATGACGTTGACGACGACGGAAATGAGTGCCGAAATCATGGCTTTGGCGGGGTAGCCTGTGGAACGCATCAGGTTGTTCATGCCTATGAACACATAGGCAAGCGGTGTGGTGTAGAGCACTATCTCCATGAACTCGCGTGCGAGCGGCAGGGTCTCGGGTGTGGCACCGAACAGCTCGAGAATCTCATCGAGAAAAAACATGGTGATGCCGCCGAAGACTACCGAGTGCACGAGGCACATGGTCATGACGTTGTTGACCACATCGGTGGCGCGCTTCACGTTCTGCTGCCCGAGAAATATCGACGAGATTGTGGCTCCCCCGACCGAGACGAGCGTGGCGAAGGCAATGACGAGGTTCATGAGGGGGAGGTTGACGGCAAGCGCGGTGAGGGCGAGCGGCCCTACGCCACGTCCGATGAAAATGCTGTCGATAATGTTATAGACCGATGTCGCCACCATCGCGATGATAGCGGGCACTGAATACTGCACAAGCAGTTTGCCTATCGGGAGCGTTCCGAGCGTGGCCGGATTGCTGTTTCTTTTCAACGCCATTCTTCTAATGATAAATTCTGTTTACCGGGACTCAGATGACTTCCATGCCTCCTGCCAGTCGCTGGCGCACGACCTCGTAGATCATCACTCCGGCCGCCACCGAGACGTTGAGCGACTGGATTGTGCCGAACTGGGGTATGGCTACGGGCATGTCGCATTGTCGCAGGATTTCGGGGGATATCCCGGTGTCTTCTGAGCCCATCACGATCGCTACAGGGCCGCGGTAGTCGCCTTCGGTGTAGCGCACGTCGGATTTCTCAGTTGCGGCCACTATGGTGTAGCCGCACTCCTTGAGGAACTTCACCGCGCCCGACAGATTGCGCTCGCGGCACACGGGGAGGCTCATAAGCGCGCCTGCCGAGGTCTTCACGGCGTCGGCTCCCACGCTCACGCTTCCGCGCTCGGGGATGACGATGGCGTTGACACCGGCGCACTCGCATGTGCGGGCGATCGCCCCGAAGTTGCGGACGTCGGTAATGCCGTCGAGCACCACGATGAAGGGGGTGATGCCCTCCTCGTAAAGCTCAGGCACGATGTGGTTGAGGCTATGGTAGGACACTGCCGAGAGGAACGCCACCACGCCCTGATGATTCTTGCGTGTGATGCGGTTGATGCGCTCCTCTGGCACGCGCTGCACCACAATCTTATGGGCGCGGAGCAGCGCGAGCAACTCGGATGCGAGGGGACCTGAAAGGTCTTTGCGCACCAGCACTTTGTCTATCTCCCGCCCGGCCTCCACAGCCTCCATGACGGCTCTTATGCCGAAAATATAGTTTGACTGATCCATCTTTTATTTCTGAAGTAATGCGCGTGCGTTGGCGAGAGCGGCCTCGTTGACAGTGGCTCCGCTGAGCATCACGGCGATCTCGCGCTCGCGTTCAACGGGGTCGAGACGCTTCATGCGCGTGTGGGTCGAGAGGTCGTCGTCTTCTTTATAGACCTTGAAGTGCGACTGCCCTTTTGCCGCAACCTGCGGCAGATGGGTGATGGCCACGACCTGCATGTTGTGGGAAATGTCGAGCATCATGAGACCCATGCGGTCGGCGATCTCGCCGCTCACGCCGGTGTCGATCTCGTCGAAAATGATCGTGGGCAGCTCCATGCGCGATGCGATTATGCTCTTGACCGACAGCATGAGGCGCGATATCTCACCGCCCGAGGCGGTCGCGCTCACTGTCATCGGTTCCTGATTTTTGTTGAAGGCCACGCGCATCTCCACGTTGTCGATACCGGTGGGTGTGAGGTCGCTTGTGTGGGTGAGCACCATGTCGACCCGCAGATTTTTCATGCCGAGCGGCTGGGCGGTCTCGCGCAGGATGGTTGCAAATGACTCGCACTCTTTCTTGCGCACTTCGGAGATGGCGCGTGCGAGCCGCAACGCCTCTTTGCGCGCACTGCGGGCTGCTTCCTCAAGCTCTTTCAGGCGGAAGTCGCTGTTGTCGAGGGTGTCGAGCGTGGCACGGAGATTGGCGGCTATGTCGAGAAGCTGCCTGATGGTGTCGACGCGGTGGTGACGCTCGAGCTCGTAGATTGCTGCCAGACGCTCCTCCACGGTCTCAAGGCGGCGCGGATCGGGGTTGAGGTTGTCGTCGAGACTCTCCACGGTGTCCCTGATGTCCTCCACTTCAAGGCGGCATGACTCCAGACGCTCGGAGAGTTCCTCGGTCTCGCTGAGATATCCTGTGAGGCTGTCGGCCTCGTCGTAGGCGCGGCGCAGTGTCTCGCAGGCACCGGTGGCCTCGTTGCCGAGTGCGTCGGCTATCGCGGCGAGTCCGGCTTTTAGCTGTGATATATTGTCGAGTGTGTCGCGCTCGCGCTCGAGTTCCTCCTGCTCTCCATCGGTGAGGCGCAGGCGGTCGATCTGCTCAAGCTGTGAGCGCATTTCCTCCTCGTCGTCGCGCCCCTTTGCTGTAAGTCGCTTTGCCACGGCATAGGCTTTCAAAGCGGTGCGGTATCGCTCATAAGCGGCCTGATATTCCTGTAGCGCGGTGGCGTTTCCAGCCATCGCATCCACAATGTCGAGCTGGAACTCAGGTGTGGCGAGCAGCAGATTCTGGTGCTGGGAATGTATGTCGACCAACTGCCGTGATGCCTCGCCGAGTACGCTCAGGTTCACGGGGGTGTCGTTGATAAACGCCCGGCTCCGGCCTGTGGGGGATACTTCGCGGCGGAGAATGATGCGGTTGTCGTCGTTCCACTCGAGGCCGTTGGCTTTGCACCATTCTTTCAGATTGGTGTGCCCGCCGACACACATCACGGCCTCGATCGTTGATTTCCGCGACGGATCGGTCACCACGCGGGTGTCGGCACGTCCGCCGAGCAGCATCGAGAGGGCGCCGAGCATGATCGACTTACCTGCGCCGGTCTCGCCGGTGATGATGTTCAGGCCATCGGAAAACTCGATCTCGACTTTGTCGATCAGGGCGTAATTGGATATGTGCAGCGACTCGATCATTTGTCGGAAAGCTGTATTTGTCGCAATGTGAGCACCGGGTTGCCGTGGGTGTCGAGCATCGTCACGGTGGGGTCGGCTGCATTTGCGGGTGGTGTGACCGTCTCAACCGATTCGAGTGCCACGAGCAGTGGAGTCTCCCATGTGGCATCGGGGCATAGTGCCTGTGTGACGGCAATCTGCTGGAACTGTATCACCCCCGCTTTATCTGGGTCGATGAAGATGAAGCCGTTGAGCACGTTGCACCCCGTGTTGCCATGTATGCGGCGTTCGGGGAGGTCTATCACGAGCCTGAGATCGGGGGAGTCCACATTGTGGCCGTCGATCTTGATCACCTGCCACGATCCTGTGAGGAACTCCATGGCAGGCTTTGCAAAGGTCATGAGCACTTTCCCCTTGGCGTTGCAGAGCTCAAGGATGCTCTCGGCCTCGTCTCTCACGATGTGGCACTGGCGCGTCTCGTCGAGCGCGGTGACAAAAGCCTGCGCGTACTTTGCATCCTGACAGAGACGCATCGTCGAGAGCAGCCCTTCAAACCGCAGCGAGTCGCCGCCGTTGGCTATATAGTCGCCGTTGACGGTGTTGCATCCGTCGTTGCCGTAGAAACGTCCGGTCTCCTCCTCGAAGATCAGGTAGGGGCGTTCGCCGTCGTCGCCGTCGGTGTCGGCCGAGAGAGTGTAGCCGCTCACGCTGCGCAGATGCCATGTGCCGGCAGTGAAATCAGGTTTAGGCATACCGGGTTTAGCCGATGATGCCGGGGCAGGTTTAGCCGGAGTAGCGGGAGCAGCAGTCTGTCCCTTTTTCTTTTTCTTCTTTTTCTTTTGCTCGCGGGCGCGCTTTTCAGCTTCTTTTTTCTCCTTGGCAGCCTTCTTCTCGGCAGCCTTGCGGTCGCGCTCCTCGGCTTTTTTCTTCTCTTGCTCAAGCTTGTCGGCACTGTCGGTCTTGGCGTCGGCCTTCACACCGTCGCGGCTTACTGTGGCCGATGCTTTTCCCGGGAGCTTTGTGGAAATCGACTCCATCACGCTGCACGATCCAGCGGCCGTCACCATGAGTGCGGCAGCAAGTATATTGACTATGAGTTTGCGGATTTTCATCTCTCGTTATGTTTTGACCTTCAAAATTACTATAAATAAATAGATATATCTAAGTAGGCGACGAGAATAATTGTTAATATATTTAGCACTATTTACTTATTTTTTATGCCCCGAGAGTGGCGATCGGAACCACAAGTACACCGTCCCTGCGTCGGTAGGCAAATGCTCCAGTCGCAGTCAGAACCATGAGGAATGAAGGTCTTTTCATCCGTTCAAAATCGATCTTTGATGCCAGACGCAGCAGACTGGAAGCACCCTCTTCAATCAGATTTTCGCCTCCCAGTTTTATCTCGATCAGCCCGTAGCTGCCGTTGGGAAGATGTATCACCGCATCACATTCAAGGCCGTTCTTGTCGCGGTAGTGATAAACTTGTCCACCTAAAGGCTGGCTGTAGACCCTCAGATCACGGGCGCACATCGTTTCAAAAAGGAGTCCGAAGGCTTTGAGATCGTTCATAAGATCTCCCGGCCCGATGCCCATTGCAGCAGTAGCTATCGACGGGTCAACGAAATAGAGAGTATCGGCAGAGCGTATCGCTGTTTTTGATTTCAGATTGGGATTCCATGCCGGCATATCCTCGATAACAAACATTGATCTCAGCACATCGAGATAGTTCCGCACAGTTTTGTCTTCCATGACGTTGGGGTCGCCGCCGTTCATATCTTCGACAATCTGGCGTATTGAGGTCTGCGTGCCCTGAAACCGGGCATAGGATCGCATCAGACGCTTTGCTCTCTCCACACTACGGTCTACGCCGTCGACCTGACGTATATCCACATTGACTACCGCATCAAAGTAATCCTTTGCGGGATTAAGGGCAACGTCTTCGGGGAGATCGGTTGCTATCGGCCATCCTCCCCGGCATATAAGATAAGCTATCTTTTGCAGGTCGGTGTTTGACTCACATCCTATCGGCATGTCAGGTTGATTGAACAAAGCGGACAGGCTTACCGCTCCTGAAGAGTCCTGCGATTCATATAGCGACATCGGGCGCATACGCAACCATGAGAACCGACCAGTGCCTGAATGACTTATCTTGTCGCGATCGGCGGGCTTGGCAGAACCAGTCAATATGAACTGTCCCATCCCGGCACGGTGATCTATCGTATATCTTATCGCATCCCAGATGGTAGGCGTCAGTTGCCATTCGTCTATCAGTCGAGGGGTCTCTCCATCCAGTATCATGTCGGGATTGTCCTCGGCAAATATCACATATTGTGAACGTCGGCGTGGATCATCCATAAAAATAGCACTTTTGCAATGATGCTCGGCAGTAGTGGATTTTCCACACCATTTAGCACCTTCTATAACAACCGCCCCTATACTTTTCAGGCGTTTGTCAAGTTCTGAATCGACGATGCGCGGACGATATTCACTTTTCATAACTGCTTGATTTTAGATGGCAAATATACGATTATTTTTACTATTACCCAATTTGGCGGTTTTTTATTACCCAATTTGGCGGTTTTTTATTACCCAATTTGGCCAGCTTTTATTACCCAATTTGGCGGTTTTCGGCTAAAAACTTTTTAACCATGTTATACAATTTTACAGTATGAAACCTCTGTTTTCGGCTTTTAAGTTAAAAAATCTGCATGGTTTAAACCTCGGGAAGTGTTGCACGTCAAAAAGACAAAGGGTGGGAAAAACGATACGCCGCTCTCAAAACAGCAACTCAATACGTTAAAAATTCACACATTATGAAAAAGCTCATTCTCCTCTCTCTCTCAGTTGTGGCTGCTCTCGGAATCTCGATGAACGCATCAGTAAAGAATAACTCCGGCAATGCCGATTCCGATGTCAGAACCGAGCACCGCCATATTAAAAAGGTTGCAGCACATGACCCGTTTGCGGGCATCGATCTTACCGAAACCCAGAAGGCGCGTCTGCATGAGGTGTTCGGAGGTGTGAGAGCATCGCAGCCCGACCGCGAACAGGCTCAGAAACTTATGGCTCAGATCAAAAAGGTGCTTACCGCAGAGCAGTATGTGAAGTATCTGGAGAATGTTGCCGAAGGTGCAACGGCGCGAGCCCTCTTCTCCCTCCGTTGAAAAAAGAAATATTATGTCTAACAGAAATAGAAATATGAAATAGAAAAAGAAGGTTTCTAATAGCAATAATTGGTTGAATGGAATAGGCTATGTCGGTTTTCGGCATAGCCTATTGTAATTTACCGGGGAATTAAGTTAAAAAATATGAAGGGTGTAACGCAGGAAGATTTTGCAACGTCATAAAAGCGTGCACACAAAAAACGATCCTGACATAGTAAACTGGATTTAACAACTCTCCCAAGTCATGAATAAAAGAATTATGAAAAAGCTTGTTCTCCTCTCGATCGCTACCGTTGCTTCGCTTGCCGTTTCGATGAATGCCGCCACTGTCGCTGACCGTCCGGCCGAAGGGTTGGCTGCCGTGGTTCAGGTTGCTGACGTGAATGCAGCTCAGGTCTCTGATCCGTTTGCCGGAATAACTCTCTCCAAAGATCAGAAAGAAAAAATCGACCTGATCCTGAATGCGGTGAAAAACACAAGCATCGAGAGCGACGAAAGCCGCAGAGACCTTAGCCGCAAAACGATGTACCAGATCAAGAAGGTGCTCACTGCCGAGCAGTATGTGAGGTTTCTTGAGAATATAGCCGACTCGCAGATGTATCTTCCTGTTGCCTGACTCTTTTTTCGCAATAGACTATATATTTCAATAGGTATATAAATTGGTTGAAAAGTTGCATAGCAGCGACGATCAGGGGCGTGCTTCGGTATACCCCTGATTTTGTGGCGTAAATGGTGCGTCCCCGCCGGGGACGGATGAGGGGGGGGTGATTCCCGGCTGTCCACGGGCGTAAACGCCCGCGGTTAACGGAAGTGTCCGGCCTCCGGCCGGGGCAGTGAGGGTAAGCGTATGATTTAGGATGTTCATGTGCGTGCGTGGCCGGGACAAAAGGTGTAATAAGAATACTCTAATTCATAGCTGAAATTAGTATATTTGTCATTGGACATGTCCGGCCGGAGGCCGGGAAACTTAGGTTAACCGCGGGCACTTGTGCCCGTGGATATAAATGGCTAATCCTAAATATCGTCCCCGGCGGGGACGTACATCAATCCGCATGAGCAAGACACGTTCCATTCATCACATTGTGTTCGCCACGAAACGACGAGAGTCTACTATCCCAGAAATATATAAAAAGGAATTATATGGATATATCAATGGGATTCTTACAAATAGGAAATGCCATTTGCTGAGAATGAATGGTCGGCCGGATCATATCCATATCCTCGTTGACATTCATCCTACAGTTGCGCTTGCCGATCTGGTTAAGACCTTAAAACAGTCAAGCGGTAACTGGTTGAGGAATCATCCTCACTTCTATATGTTTGATAAGTGGGCTGAGGGATATTATGCGGTATCAGTTGGCATCGATGGGATAGAAGCTTGTCGTAATTATATAATTAATCAGGAAATACATCATCAGGATAAAACCATGATAAAAGAGATGGAGGAGATGGCGAAAGCTTATGGACTTGTATGGCATCCTGATGACTGGTTTTAAGTGTGCGTCCCCGCCGGGGACAGATGGGGATGTGTGATGCCGGCTGTCCACGGGCGTAAACGCCCGTGGTTAACGGAAGTGTCCGGCCTCCGGCCGGGAGAGATGGGAAACCAACAAGTTGGACTTGGTGAGGATTGGAGGGAAGATAAATGGTAATTCTTTTCATGTGATTGCATATTTGTTTTAACTTTGCAGCTCTGACGGAGCTATTACCCCGAGATGCAAAGTAAAAAGAGACATTCAGGCCGATTTCTTGCAATCCTTCTGACGCTGCTTTTCGTTGCTTATTACAGCGGAGCGACTCTTTTTATACATACCCACTTTATCAATAGCGGTGCGATAACCCATTCTCACCCCTATCTGCCCGACAAACATCACTCACACTCGACCAATGAGTATGAGGCACTCTCTTTCCTTTGTAATTTTGTTGCCGAGGAGATTGATTTTCCGGATATTCCCGAAAAGGATGAATTGCTGCTTGGAGTATTTATTGTAGAACAAGAAAATGATGCTCCTGTTACACCTTATGTGGAGTTGACTTCGCGTGCACCTCCGATGCGTTTCATTTGATATAATTTGTGACTTCTAATTTCTGAGATTTTACTGATCAGGGTATTTTGTGCATTGTTGCACCAGAATATCCGCATACTGATTAACGTCAATGAAACCAATGATTATCAGATCAACTGCCGTTATAAGCATGATGGCGGCAATCATCTCATCGTGTTCGACAAAGGGCAACGAAAACTCCACACCCGAAATTACAGTATCAGGCGACACTATAGTGGTTTCGCCCACTTCATCAATCCTCGGCCGCATCGAGACCGCCGGGGTCAAAGTATCTGACTACCGCGCACAGTTCTCTGCTCCGGGGCAGATTAAGGCAATTCCGGCTCAGTATGCCGAGGTGGGAGTGCCGTTTCCCGGACGTATCGTAAAATCTTTCGTAAGACCGGGGCAGAAGGTGAGTGCCGGTCAGCCGCTTTTCCAGATCAGTTCGGGCGACTATCTCGAGATATGCCGTGCGGCATTTGAGGCCGCCACGGAGAGTGATCAGGCCGAACGGGCACTCTCGCGTGCCAAGCGGCTCCATGAGGCGCACATGATTTCGGAGCGTGAGCTCGAGGAGGCGCAAGCCGACCGCGACGTGAAGAAGCGCGCAGCAGAAAATGCCGCTGCCACTTTGAGCGTCTTTGGCGGAGACATGGCTTCGATCACTCCCGGACAACCCCTGACGGTAAAGTCGCCTATCGCGGGCACGGTCACGGCCAATAATCTTGTCAACGGCCAGTATGTCAGAGATGATGCTGAGCCGTCGGTCATCGTGGCCGATCTCGGCAAGGTGTGGGTCGTAGCGAGTGTCAAGGAGAGTGATTTCGGCAAGCTGCAAGGGATCGAGACGGTGGACGTGGGCATCGAGTCGCGCCCCGACACCGTCATTCATGGAAGCATCTATCATGTAGGTGAGATACTTGACCCGGAATCGCGCACTGTGCAGCTGATCGTGGAGTGCGACAACGCTACAGGGGTGCTTAAGCCAAATATGTTCGGCACGGTTAACTTCACCGATGAGGAGGCTGAAGCGATACTCATAAACACAGCCGCAGTGCGCCGCGTCGACGACCGCACTTATGTGGTCAGGTCGCTTGGCGACAACCGGTTTGTCAACAGCTATGTAGAGATAGGCGAGTCGGTGGGTGATTCCACTATAGTCAAGTCAGGACTCGTGCCGGGTGAGACTATTGTGTCAAAAGGCGCTTTTTTCTTCCCTGAGAAGTAATCCCGCACCATGAAAAGAGTTATTACCCACGCGATACACAGGCGAGGCCTGATGTTTGCGGTCTTTGTGATACTTGGAATTGTGGGGTGGTTCTGCTGGCGTGCGCTCTCGATCGACGCTTACCCCGATATCGCCGACACCACGGTGCAGATTGTGACTCAGGTACCCGGACTTGCCGCCGAGGAGATTGAGCAGCAGATCACCATACCGGTGGAGAGGGCCGTGAGCGGTATTCCATCGATGAAGGTGATGCGAAGCAAAAACACCTTCGGGCTCTCCACCGTGATAGTGGTTTTTGACGACGGTGTTGACGACTACTGGGCACGACAGCTTATACAGGCGCGACTGTCGGAGGTGGAGCTCCCTTACGATGCTGTGCCGGAACTGAACCCGCTCACATCGCCTACGGGTGAGATATTCCGCTACATACTCACCGGGCCGGCTGACCTGCGCGAGATGACCGATATACACAAGTGGACTGTGATTCCGCGTCTGAGGCAGGTGCCCGGTGTGGCCGATGTGAGCAATTTCGGCGGTATCACCACGCAGTATCAGATCGAGCTTGATCCGGTGAAGATGCAGCAGTATGGCTTGACACTTGCCGAGATAGGGGAGAAGATTGAAGCCAACAACTCTTCGGCCGGTGGGTCGATGCTGTCGCATGGTGACCTGAGTTATGTGATCAGAGGCATAGGTCTTATCCGTGATCTCGATGATCTGGGCAATATCGTGGTCAAGACTGTCGATGGCGTGCCGGTGTATCTCAGCGATGTGGGCGCGCTCCGCTACGGTAATCTTGAGCGCAAGGGTGTGTTTGGGTTCAATGGTGAAGACCGTGTGGACCGCTCTGATTGTGTGGAGGGGATCGTGCAGATGCTGCGCGGCGAGAACCCATCGGAAGTGCTTGTGGGGGTGAAAGCGGCGGTGGATGAACTCAACCGCAGCGGTCTGCCCGACGGCGTGAGGATCGAGCCTTTCATGGACCGCACACACCTCGTGGACACCACGCTCAATACCGTGAGCCACACGCTTCTCGAGGGTATGGCACTGGTGCTGATAGTGCTTATAATCTACCTCGGTAGCTGGCGCGGAGCATTGCTTGTGGCGGTCACCGTGCCGCTGGCACTGCTTATCGCCTTCATCCTCATGAAGATTACCGATATTCCGGCCAATCTGCTGTCGCTCGGTGCAATAGACTTCGGCATACTCGTGGACGGCGCGATAGTGATGATGGAGACGATATTGAAGAAACGCGAGAGTGATCCCGACGCCGATCTGAAACCTGAAAACATCATCAGCCGCACAGCCGACGTGGCGAAGCCGATATTTTTCTCGACGCTTATTATCATTGTAGCTTATATGCCGCTGTTTGCGTTTGAGCATATCGAGCGCAAGATGTTCACTCCCATGGCCTACACTGTCGGGTACGCGCTATTGGGCGCACTGGCGGTGGCGCTACTGTTCATACCGGGACTGGCGTTTGTGGCCTACCGCCGGCCGGGCAAGATACGCCAGAACCGCTGGCTTCAGAAACTCACCGACCGCTATTCGGCATCGGTCGAACGGCTTATGCACCGTCCGCGCCGCCTTATCCTTCCGCTGGCGCTTTTTTTTGCGGGTGCGGCCATCCTCCACGTGACGGTGGGCAACGGTTTTATTCCACCGCTCGACGGGGGGGCTTTATGGGTTGCGGTGCAGGTTCCAGCCCGGATTTAG
>CAMWSY010000022.1 GCA_947176995.1 uncultured Porphyromonadaceae bacterium
GAGGAAATAATTGGAGAGGGTGAGCGAACTGTTGGTGATGTTAAGTCGCTCGGAGGTGCCGTTCAGTATCTCGTTAAGAGCTTCTGGGGGAAGCTCGGCAATGGGTGTCTTGAGCGTTGCGCCGTGCATCTCGCAGATGGCTTCAATCTGCAAGAATATGACCGATCCGTTGGGCTTGCCGAGCGGCGCGATGCCTCCCCGGGCTATGGACAGCGATGGGTCGGGTATAACTTTCTCCATGTCGATGACGTTGACCACGCCGAGTCCCTTGCAATGAGGACACGCGCCCTGTGGCGAATTGAAGGAGAAGTTGTGGGGCGACGGCTCGGGATAGGAAATACCGGTCTCGGGGTCCATGAGGCTCTGGCTGTAGTAATTCACAGTGTCCTCATCCACATCGTAGATCGCCAGTTCCTTATCGCCCTGACGCAACGCCACACCGATGGAGTCACGCAACCGGTCGGTATCCTTGTCGCTAACGCGCAGTTTATCAATTACGACCTCAATGTGGTGGGTCTTGTAACGGTCAACTTTCATGCCGGGAGTGATCTCGCGCATGTGGCCGTCGATCCTCACGTTAAGATAGCCCTTTTTCTGAAGATTCTCAAAGAGATCCTTATAGTGTCCTTTACGGTTCTTGACAAGAGGCGCGAGGATGTAGACGCGACGACCGTTGTACTTCTCAAGCAGCAGATCGAGTATCATCTCCTCGGTGTACTTCATCATCTTGCGGCCTGTTTTCCAGCTTATTGCCATGGCAGAACGCGCATAAAGGAGTCGCAGGAAATCATAAATCTCGGTAGTAGTGCCCACGGTGCTTCGCGGGTTGCGGTTTATGGTTTTCTGCTCGATGGCGATGACGGGGCTGAGGCCGTCGATTTTGTCAACATCGGGACGCTCGATAGAGCCGAGAAGATTGCGTGCGTAGGCAGAGAATGTCTCGATGTAGCGTCGTTGTCCTTCGGCATAAATCGTGTCGAACGCGAGCGACGATTTGCCGCTCCCGCTTAATCCTGTTATGACTGAAAGTGTGCCGCGCGGAATCTCAACGTCGATATTCTTGAGATTGTGCACGCGTGCGCCTGTCACTCTCAGTTCACCCTGCTCGTCAGTGTTTTTGTGTGTCTTTTCTGTCATTGAAGTGATTTCACCGGGGGAATGCGGAGCCAAATCCTGCATCGGATGACTCCACCCACTTTTTGTTAAACGTTTCAGGCGTTTGTTTTGAGCGGTAGAAACTACTTTGTTTCGGGATTTTCACATTATATTTTTTCCCTGTCTTGTTGGGAAGTGATTTCGCTCTTATCCATGGATTTGCCTCACGCACCTGCGCATAGGTCGTGCCGTGGTCTATCGCCCATGACGCCCAGTCGTCGACAGGCCCGGTAACTTCGATAATTTCATAATCAATGGGCTGATAAAGCTGTTCAGGGCGGAATCGGAATCCGAAGGCCTGCGGATCTTCCATGATGAGTTTCGCTGCCATGATGCGGAACAGATAGCGCGAGGTTTCTTCGACGAGATAGAGATCAAACGGGTCTTCCTGTTGCTGTGCCTTCTTTTCGCCAGAGATGCGCCCCATACCGGCGTTGTAGCTGACCGCAACACTGTTCCAGTCGCCGTAGCGCTTATAGGCGTCTTTGAGCAGACGGCACGCTGCTTCGGTGGCTTTCTCGATGTTGTAACGCTCGTCGACCCACTCGTTGACTTCCAGCCCGTATTCCTTGCCTGTGGCGGGCATGAACTGCCATAGTCCGGCGGCCTTTGCCGGAGAGATGGCTTTGGGGTTCATCGAACTCTCAATCGAAGCAAGGTAGAGCATGTCGAGCGGAACACCGTTTTTCTCCAATATCGGTGCTATGACGGGGAAGTATCGGTTGGCACGTTTGAGCATGAGCATTGTCGTGCCGTGGGTGTAGGTCATGGCCGAGAGTTCACGGTCGAGACGCTCCCACATGTCGAGGCGGTCAAGATCGATGGTTGTGTCCCACAGACGTATTGACTCAGGTACGACGGGGCTTTGTGTTATAGATGCATCAGCACTGCGGCCAGAGGGGATGCCAACCGGTTCCGGTTGCAGAGTTGAGCCAGTCTGTGTGGCGTGAAGCCACAAGCCGGCTCCGGCAAGCGCTATTGCAGCTATAGTTATGATAAGTTTGTTCATTGCAAGATGTAAAAGGAGATGGAAGAGAGGTGATTATCTTTTTGTGGCCTGTCTCAGTAGTTCCTGATCGGGCACAATGTAGATTTCGAGGCGGCGGTTCTGTGCCCGGTTGGCTATGTTGGAGTTGGGGCGAACCGGCTCTTTGTCGGATAGGGCATAGCCTGCGATCTGTTCGGGGTGCTCGCAGTGTTTCTCGATATAACCCATCACAGCCTTGAGACGATCGCCTGTCAGCTTCTCGAGATAGGAAGCCGAGCCGGTATCGTCGCTGTGCATGGCGAGCAGAATCTTGAAACGCCCCTCGGTTTTCAGGTAGGCAGTGAATGGGTCGAGCAATTTTTGCCCGGCGATCTCAAGTTCTGTCGAATTGGGCATAAACAGGGAAGATGCAGGTATGGTTACCACAATGATTTCGCCTTGCCGCTCAGTCTCGACTTTGTATCCCTGTTTCACAATAGCCTGTGCCTCGCGCAGCATATAATCGCTGATAAACTTGTGCTGTTTATCGGGTACTGCCGGAAACGCCAGATTCTCGGATTTTGATACAGCATGTATGTCGGGAGGGGCAGTGACCTCCCCCTTTTTTTTCTGCGCACCGGCTTCCGCGGCAATGAATACCGCGAATATCACGCACAGGATTCTAAATATCGTCGAGCGAATCCTCATAATCGAACTCAGCTTTGACAATCGCCGGCACGTCGGCAACGTCGATTTTTGCAAGTTTATCGCGACGGAGCATTTTTACGACATATTCAGTCAGCTCTTTCTCAATGTCCTCGGTGTCGTCATCGTCGTTGTCGGGATCCAACATTCCGTTCTGCTCATAGTAGTCATACATCATGTCTATGACATTGAGGAGCTCGTCGGAGGGGTATTTCCTGTCGCCAAGCCGACTGTTGATAAAGTCGACGGCTTTATTTTCGTCAAATTCCATAGCGGTATGTGGGGATGAGAGTTAAAGTCGGGGAGAGGTGGAGGAGATGGTTCAGATTTCAAGCAGCCCGGCAGGGAGATCCATTTCAATAATTTTGTTCTTCTCGTCGATTGCGGTGACAAACTCATCGGCTACGGGGATGCGTACCTCTGAACCGTCGGGACGTTCTACCAAAAAGAGATAATTGATCGTCGAAGTGTCGATGGCTGTGATTTTCCCGATTGTAGAGTCTCCTTCGGTCACGGTGAAGCCGATAAGGGCTTCGGCATACCACCCGTCGGTGGCCTCATCTTCTTCAATATCAAGCTCGTCGCGTAATGCAAAGATGGGTTTGAGCGATAGCATGGCGGCCTGACGTTCATCGGAAATGCCTTCGAGGGTGAGAAGAAGCGATGCTCCCTTGGGTCGCTCGCTTTCAACGAAGAATGGAACCGGTATTCCGTCAATATCGCAGAAGATACACTTCAGCTGAGTGATGTCAAGACCGTCGTAGTCGATAGTAGCTGTCAGCTCTCCGTTGATTCCGTGTGGCTTGGCAAACTGACCGATCTCGATAATATCCTCACGGCGTATCATTTGCGGTGACGCTTCTTGTTGCCGTTTGACACAATCCTGAATGAGTGCAACCGGTGAAGCTGCGGATCAAGACGGATCTCACCATGAGTCATTTCGGCTATGTCGGCAAAGATGCGTGAGTCATCCACGCCGTCGGGTGTGAGAGCCAGCAGCGACTTCTTCATCTGATCGGCGATCATGAATATAAGCTGATCTTTCTCCTCGCCGGCCGGAAGCTCTGCTGCATAATTCATCATGCGCTCCACCATGCGGCCATAGCAGCGGAATTTCACGTTGCCTTGCGTGATGGCCACTTTCTCGGGCTTGGAAGCAAGCTCCTCCTCTTTGACAGTGCCTTCGGGCCAGTCGATAAGATCGGAGAACCCGCTCATGATTGCCAGATGATCCCAAAACTTACTGTTGTCGCCGGGTGTCTCACGCAGATGCGGAAAGAGTATTCCCATCGTCTTTACAATCGAGACTGCGGCGGCATTGCGCTGGTCACGGTCGGTGAGACTCAGGCAATGTTCGAGCATATTCTGGATGTTGCGTCCGTACTCGGGCAGACGCAACGGCTTCTGGCTTGTGTTGTATGTGAGCATTTGCTTATATTTTCCGATATATTCAAGTGATTCAAATCACTTCATTCAGTGCGTAAAGTTACAAAAAATATCCGGTATATGACAATGCTTATCTTTCTGATATGGCTCTGAAGCGATTGAGTGCCGCGAGTGATCTCACAAACTCGTGCTCAAGCGTGAGCCGCGAGCGGGCAGCATCAAGGAAGAAGTTTAGCTCCTGAAGGTATTGCAGGTTGGTGAGTTCCCCTCCCTGCCGGGCGATGGTGAGCAGATGGGCATAGTCATCATCGCCGAAAACGGTGTTGTAGTCGTTAAGTTCTGTCTGCATCGATGTGACGGATGCACGCAACGAGCGCATATTTGCGATGGCTGTCATGCGTGCAGTCTCGGCTTCGATCTCCACAGATAGCGCTTTGGCTTTTGCACCGGCCACGGTGTGGCGTCGGGAATAAACAGGAAGCGATATTGATGCGCTCAGCCCGTTGAAGGAGTCGCCGAGTTCGCTCACAAAGGCATAGCCAAGTGAGAAACCGGGGGCACGTGCCGCAAGCACTTCAGCTTTTCCGTCGAGGCGGATGGCATCAGTCTGGGCACGGAGCCATGCAAGGCGCGGATCGTAGTTGTCGATAAGCTGCTCATAGTCGGTTTCAGAGAGTATGGATGCCTGCGGAATATCGCTGATAGCTGCCACAAGCGTGCGGCAGTCGTGACGCCCGGTGACCGTCTCAAGCGCAGTGTATAGCCCGTCGAGCGCGCGATTAGCCTCCCGCAGCGCCGAGGATGTGGCAATACGCTCGATCTCAACTTTTTTCAGATCGAGTAATGTCAGTTCACCGTGGTTGTAACCCTCTATGTTGCCTTTTTCAAGAGCCGTCATGTGCTCAAGAATGCGGGTCTCTATCTCCACGGTCTTTTTCTGATAGACAATGTCGATCACAAGCTGCTCGATTTCAAGGATCTTATCGGCTACAAGCGACTGCTCGAGAAGCTCAGATGCACGCATACCGGCGTTGATGGCTTTGGCACGTGCACGATAGACTCCCGGCCATGCAAATTCCTGAGAAATGCCAATGTCGTATTTAGTGCCTTCACGTCCCCACACATGCTGCCCTTCAACAGTGGGGTTTTCAAGGACATTCTCGGCAGCACGCGATTCAAGCCCGGCTTTCTCAGATGCCACGAGCTGCTTAATTTCAGGACATTCGGCGACAAGTGCCGAAATTATGTGATTATAGTCGGACTCCTTCTGCGCCGAAACCGTGAGTGAGGCGGCTGCAAGTGAGAGGAGCAGGAGCTTAATTTTTTTCATTGACTTGTTTTTTAGTCTCTATGAACCTGTAGAGTATAGGCACGACAAACACGTTGAGGAATGTCGATGAGATAAGGCCGCCGAGTATCACGATGGCAAGCGGCGACTGGATCTCGTTGCCAGCTTCGCCACTGCGCAGTGCGATAGGCACAAGCGCGAGAGCCGATGTAAGGGCTGTCATCATAATCGGGGTCATGCGGTCGACCGATCCCGACATGATGCGCTCGCCGAGTGGCACACCGTCGGCACTCAAGCGGTTGTAGCGTGACATGAGCAACATACCGTTGCGTGTGGAGATGCCGATGAGCGATATAAAGCCTATGACGGCGGGAATATTAAGCTCGTTGCCTGTGATCCAAAGGATAAGTGCTCCTCCGATAAGTGCAAGAGGCATATTCACCATGATAACCGAGGCCTGACGCAGAGATTTAAACTCTTGATACAGGAGCATGAAAATAATCGCAAGGGCAATGACGGAGGTGAGCATGAGCGTGCGCGATGCTCTCTGCTCGCTCTCAAACTGGCCGCCGTAGGTCACGTAGTAACCTTCGGGCATTGTCACGTCGGCAGCCACCTCAGCCATAAGCTCGTTGACCGCACTGCGGAGGTCACGCCCCTCGACGTTGCCGGAAATGACAAGCCGGCGTGCCACATTCTCGCGGTTGATAGTGTTTGGCCCGGCTGTAGATATGACCTCGGCTAATGCTCCAAGAGGTATCTTGCCGCTCTCGGTGTCGACCGGTAGGTCACGCAAAGCTTCGATAGAGGTGCGGGACTCAGGAGTGAATTTAAGCGTGAGATCATAGGGGAGGCCATTGTCGTAGACCTGCGAGAGAACGTTTCCTCCCATTGCAGTCTCAATGAAATCGCTTAACTGTGCAGGGGTAAGTCCATATCGGGCAAGCATCCCGCGCCGGGGCTTTATGTCGATCTGCGGGCGGCCGATCTGTTGCTCAAGGTTGACATCGACGATACCATCCACTTCACTCATTGTGCTCTTGATCTTCTGGCCTATCGTGTAGAGGGTGGGAAGGTCGGGGCCAAAGACCTTGACAGCAATCTGAGCCTCGGTACCTGAGAGCATGGCATCGATGCGGTGTGAGATTGGTTGCCCGATCTCGATATTGGCGCCGGGAATGGTGGCGAGTTTTGCACGCAGTTCGCGCGCCACAGCACCACGGGTGCGGCCTTTGTCGAGCACATAGGGTGCTTCGAGTTCTGAAACGTTTGAGCCGAGTGCGTGTTCATCAAGTTCGGCACGGCCTGTCTTACGGGCTACCGTGCGAACCTCGGGCACTTCGAGGATCAGTTCTTCGGCAAGACGGCCTATGCGGTCGCTCTCTTCAAGGGAAATGCCGGGGAGGGCACTAACGTTGACGGTGAATGAGCCCTCGTTGAACGAAGGGAGGAAGCCGCGCCCAAGGGTGAACAGTACAACAGTGGCAATCACGAATAGAATGCCTGTAGCACCAAGAACGAGGCGCGAGTGGCCGAGTGACCACGAAAGGGCGTTGCGGTATTGCTTCTTGAGCAGACGGGTGAGAAGCGGGTCTTTTCCAAGCACCTTGTCGTCATGCTTGGTGCCGCCGAGCAGATAGCTGCACAGAACGGGGGTAAGTGTAAGCGCCACGATGGTCGATGCGACAAGCGCTACGATAAACGACACACCGAGGGGGATGAGCATGCGTCCCTCGATGCCGCTCAGGAAGAAGAGGGGGAGGAAACTTGCTATGATGATAAGCGAGGAGTTGAAGATGGGCATTCTCACCTCCTTGGATGCCTCAAAAACGACTTTGATCGTGGGCTGACGGTCGGCGGCCGGTAGCTCCCTGTTTTCGCGCAGACGCTTGTAGACGTTCTCGACATCGACAATCGCATCATCGACAAGTGAACCGATTGCAATGGCTATACCGCCTATACTCATGGTGTTGACTGTAAATCCAAGCCAATGGAGCACGAGAATGGAGACGAGGATAGACATGGGGAGCGCCACTACAGATATAACCGTGGTGCGCAGATTCATCAGGAAGAAGAAAAGCACGATTATGACAAACAGCATGCCTTCGAGCAGTGATTCCTGAAGATTGGTTATGGATGCGTCGATAAATGTGCTCTGGCGGAATATGTCGGTCGACACATGGACGTCGGCGGGGAGCGACGGGGCGAGAGCGCCGAGCTCGTCCTCAATTTTTTCAGTAAGTCCGATCGTGCCAGCTCCCGGCTGCTTGTTGACAGTGAGAAGTACGGCCGGCTTGCAACGCTCTGACGCCATGCCGAGCACCGGCTCTTTAGCGCCGATCTTCACCTCTGCCACATGGCCGACGGTGACGGTGGTTCCATCGGCGGTCGAAACGGGAATGAGCGCGAGTTCCTCGGGATCGGTTGTGGATATAACTCCCTTGATGAGGTACTCCTGCCCGAAATCGTTTATGATGCCTCCTGAGGCGTTGACGTTGGAGTTTTCAAGTGCCGCTTCCAGACTCTCGAGAGTCACGTTGTAGTGCTTCATCAGGCCGGGATCGGCAAGTACCTGATACTCCTTTATGTCGCCCCCTATGACATTCACTTTGCTCACACCCTGCAATGCCGTGAGGCGTGGAGCAATGATGCGGTCGGCAAGGGTGCGGAGGTCGGTCATCGAGGTTGTGTCGGCCGTAAGGCCGATTATCATCATCTCTCCAAGGATGGATGACTGCGGGCCAATGATCGGTGTGCCGACTCCGGGAGGTAGTTCGCCGTTCATTTCCTGAAGTCGCTCCGACACGGTCTGACGGGCATGGTATATGTCGACATCCCAGTCAAACTCAACAACCACAGTGGAGAATCCGGTGGAGGATGTGGAACGCACGCGTCGCACGCCGGTTCCGCCGTTGACGGTGGTTTCGATAGGGTAGGTCACAAGCTGTTCCACCTCTTCAGGCGCAAGCCCCTTGGCCTCGGTCATCACCACGACGGTTGGAGCGTTCAGGTCGGGGAATATGTCGACCTCGGTGCGCATGAGGGCCGTGACACCGGCAATAAGCACCACGGCTGAAAGCACGATAATTGTAAGCCGCTGGTCGAGTGAGAATTTTATGATTTTATTGAGCATCGTTTCTGTCGCTTGAGTGTTGGGTTATTCCTATGAGACTCTGATGCGTTCAATGTGAGTGGGAATGTCCCTCAGGAACGATGCCTGCGCTTTCTGCAAGTTTCACATAAGCGACGCCGTCGGTCACTACCTGCTCGCCCGGATTTATTCCGGAAAGTATCTCAACAAACTGTCCGTCGCTGCCTCCCTTCTCTACTGGGCGTTTCTCATAGCAGTCCTCATCAAGGCGGACGTAGACAAACCATTTGCCCTGCTGCTCGCTCAATGCCCCGACGGGTATGGCCAATGCCTGATGGCGGTCGGTAAGTTTCAGGTAGGTGTCGACATATCCGCCAGATGTCAGGCGTCCGTCACCCTCAAAGGTGAACTGAACCGGGAGATAACCGGGATGCTGAGCGCACTCTATTGCATCGCCTGCGATGCGTCGTCCTTTGAGTTCGCCAAGGTCATAGGTGCGTCCGGTCTCAGGAACTGTGATCGTGGCCGATACAATCTTGTCGTAGTTGTCGCGCAAACGCCTCGGGAGGTCGGCATGAAGGCGCATGGAGGTGCTTGCAACAACGGAGGCTATAGGCTGGCCGGCTTCAACATAGTCGCCGCTGGTGACGTACAGAGCACTCACTGTGCCTGAAATGGGGGCGGTGGCGGCAGTGCCGGCCGGAGCAGTTTTGCTGCCTGCTACGGCAGCTTCGGCACGCTCATAGGCAGCTTTGGCGCTGTTGAAGTCGCGTGCGCTCACAACCCCTTTCTCGAAAAGTGGTTTCATGCGCTCATATTCACGACGGGCTGCCTCGTAGTCAAGGCGTGCGCCCTCGGCTTCATCTCCGCCCGGCATACCTTTGCGGCTTATTGTGGCTATTGTCTGCCCCGAACCGACGTGCATTCCGTCGGTCATGCCTGATGCAAGGGTGACAATTCCTGATGATTTTGCCGAGACAATGCGTGAATCGGATGCAGAAGCAAGAATCTCGCCGGAGACTTTAACTGTTTCCTGAAAGTCGCCTTGTGTGGTTTCCATAGATTTGATACCGAGACGGGAGGCTTTTTCCGGTGCTATCACAATAGCGTCCTCGCTTTCGCCATGCTCCTTGTCTTCATGACTGTGGCTGCCGTGGTCGTGGTCATGGTCATGTGCCTCGTGGTCATGATCGTGATCATGTCCATCATGGTCGTGGTCTTCGTGGTCGTGATCCTCGTGTCCGTGGTGATGATGATGTGCGAGCTCGGCGGCTCCATTGTCGTTCCGACAACTGAAAAGGGCTGTGGTGCCTATTGATAAAATGGCGCATAACAGCACTTTTGATATATTTTGCATAACAGGCAGATTAAATTGGGTTCTAAACTGAGAGACCGTTGTGAACGGTGTTATGCAAATTAACACATTTTTGTGTGCGAGTGCCAAATTAAGGCCTATGAAAAACGCTGTCGGCACTGCAAAACGCAACCGGATTGCAATGCCGACAGTGTGAAATTACCAACTCCGATGATTAACGGTTGGCCGGTTTTGCCGTGATGAGTTCGATGAAATGGTTAAGTATATTCTGTTTCTGGATCGAATCAGTTGTCATGTAGTAGCGTGTGCCTTCAGCATTGTCGTTCCATGTGGTGATACCCTTGTCGTCCACCGTGATGTCGCCGGGGCCTGTGACGTTGAAAAAGTCGTCGGAATTCTCAACGGCATAGAGCACCGAGGTGAGATCCCATGTCGGACGGTCGTAGGGCATAGGCAGATAGGCTTTGTAACCTTCTACCACAGGGTGGAAGTCGGTCCAATTGAAGTCGTTTTCAATGCTGGTAGCGGGGTAGCAGATGTAGTTGCCGAGTTCCCACGGAGATGTGACAAGCGGTGTCGGCCACTCGGCAAACACTACCTGTGCGGCGGGGATGTCGCGCACTACGTTGTATTCGGCATGATTGGGATTGATCATGTTTCCCGCCATGGTCACAAGGCGCTTTACTTTCTTGGCAACAAGATCCTTACCGTTGAGGTCGGAATAAGAGTCGGGCTGCGATGCAAGAAGCTGCGCAAGGTTGGTGGAGAAGCCTACGGAAATGACAGTCACCGATGTGTCGGGCTGCTGGGAGAGGATCTTGCGGTACATCTCCACACTGGGCATGATGAAGTTGTCGGTGGCATGGCTCTGCTTGAACACGGGTGCTCCAAGCGAGTCGGTCACCTGCATCGCTGCGAAAGCGTAGTTGTTGGCGTCGTCGCAGTTTGCGCCGTTCACGACTTTGCCCAGAGGGATTTCGGGATGTCCGTACCATGTGGTCATGGCGTCGATATACTCGATAGATCCTTCATTGCGCTTGTTGCTTGAAATGCCAAGCAAGTCGATCTTGCCCTGCTCCATGTACTTGAAAAGCATGTCGAGAGCAAGAGCATCATCGACATCGTTGCCCATATCGGTCTCAAAAATAACCTTCATGGGCTGGTCAGCAACAGCTTCCTGTGACTTTTGTGCGCCACATGCGGCTGCGAGTGCGCCGAGAGTGATTACACCGGCGGCAAGTATTCCTTTGTTGGTCATACTATGAATTGAATGTGATTGGTTTGCTTAGTTGGCACCGGAGATGATGATAGCAGCGAGTCCGGCGATGAACAGGAAGAACATGCTTGTGAGGAACCACTTGACCATCTTTGACATACCAAGAAATTCCTTCCACACGAAGATACCCCATATCGCAGCAACCATGGGGGCACCCTGACCTAAAGCGTAGGAGATGGCTGCACCGGCTTTTCCGGCAGCTATGTAGCTGAACGCAGTGCCGATTGCCCAGATGAAACCGCCGAGCACACCCACCATGTGAGTACCGAAAGAGCCGTTGAAGTATTCACGGTAAGTGACTTTTGACCCAACAAAGGGGCGCTTCATCACAATGGTGTTTACAACGAAGTTGCTCAGGAAGATGCCGCACGCAAAGAGGAAGAAGGCGGTGTAGGGGGTTGCCATTTCGGGTGTGGGGTTCTCGAAGTTGTCGAGGTCCATGATGGCTGCTACAAAGCGATAGAAGAATGCCATGAGCACACCGGCCACGATTGCGAGCACGACACCCTTGCGGCTGCCTGCATTCTTGGTCTGAGCGGCAGCGTTGTGCTTGGCAGATGCTATGGCATTGAGTATGATTGCCAGAACGATAAGGCCAACTCCGATGAACAGGATGACGGGATCGCCCTTGGGGGCAGCGAAGTAATTGACAAACACGCCGAGCACGAGAGCGATGCCCACGCCGAGGGGGAAGGCTACAGTGAGGCCTGCAAGCGAGACGGATGCGGAGAGCAAGATGTTGGAGATGTTGAAGATAATACCGCCGACGAGTGCGCTGGCAATATTGCTGCCGCTCACCTGCATGAGGTCTTCAATGAAGCTGCGCCCTCCGGTGCCGAAGCTTCCGAGTGTGAAACCGAGAAGGAGTGACGTGAGGAGAATACCGATCACATAATCCCAGTAGAAGAGTTCGTAACGCCAAGATTTACCGGCGAGTTTCTGCGAGTTTCCCCATGAACCCCAGCAGAGCATGGTGACGAAACATAGCACAACGGCAAGTCCGTAACTTTCAACGATAAACATAAGTGATAAATGAATAGTGAGATGATTAGTTTATTTCTTCCTGAAAATTTACTTAACAGGGTCTACCTCGTGGCGGTAGGGGGCCGACTGCTGTGCTCCGGGGCGGGTGACCGATATGGCGGAACAACGGCAGGCGAAATCAACAGCCTCGGCGATTGTCCTGCCCTCGTTGATCGCAACACACAGGGCTCCGCAGAAGGTGTCGCCCGCAGCAGTCGTGTCGACGGCTTTCACTTTGTGGGCGGGTACAAATGTGAACTCTTCGCCTTCTTTTATGAGCGCACCTTTAGCTCCGAGGGTTATGATTACGGTGCTAACACCGCGTTCGCTCAACACAGTGGCCGCGCGGCGTGCATCATCCTCGGTCTCGATGGTTATTCCTGAAAGCAGTGCGGCTTCCGACTCATTGGGGATGAGGATATCTACGTTGGCAAGCAGCTCGTCGGACAGGGCCTGAGCTGGCGCCGGATTAAGCACGACTTTGCCGCCACGGGCGTGCACGGTCTGTGCGGCATACTCGACAGTCTCAACGGGTACTTCGAGCTGCATGAGGAGCACCGAGCAGTTGTCGAGTGCTTCGGCGGCACGGTCGATATCGGTGGAGAGCAGCCTCAGATTTGCCCCTGAAGCTACGGAAATGCTGTTTTCGCCAGTCTCGTCGTTGACAAGAATGAGCGCCACTCCCGATGGAGCTTCCTCGTCGACAAGAATATAGTCGGTGTTCACGCCTTCGTGACGGTAGTCGTCAAGAGCTTTGCGGCCGAAGACGTCAGACCCGACTTTGGCTACAAAATAAACGTTGCCACCGAGACGTGCGGCTGCAACGGCCTGATTAGCACCCTTGCCGCCGTTGTTCATCATAAACTCGCCCCCGAGGACAGTTTCGCCGGGAGCCGGAAGATGCTGGGAGCGCACCACCATGTCGGTGTTGCTGCTTCCTATCACTACTATGTGATCCTGATTTTCCTTCATGGTATAATGTTTTGGTCGATAAAGATACGTAAATCCCTAAAAAGTGTCAAAAAAAACGATGAACGGCCTTAAAAAAATGGTCATTTAACACACTTTTCATTTGGCTGTTTTTTTATCTTTGCAATCTAACGTATTACATTTTACCCTTTAAGACAGACTCGAGATGAAGAAGATAATTTGCAGCGTAATCACGGGAATCATGGCATTTCCCGCCTTCTGCCAGAATGAAAATGTGGCTCTCATTGTGCGCGCCGATGACATGGGATCGTTCCGTGCTGCGAATATAGCCTGCATGGAGGGGTACAAAAATGGCGTGGAGACGGCAATAGAGGTCATGGCTATCACTCCTTGGTTTCCTGAGGCTGCCAGATTGCTAAGGGAAAATCCGGGAATAGATGTTGGACTTCATCTTGCGTTTACAAGCGAATGGGATAATGTGAAGTGGCGTCCGCTCACGTCGTGCCCAAGTCTGACGGACAGCAACGGCTATTTTCTGCCCATGATGTTTCCTAACAAGGCTTATCCCGGGCTGTCGATCATGGAAACCAAGTGGGATATCAACGAAATCGAACAGGAAGCACGCGCCCAGATCGAACTGGCACTGAAGAATATCCCTCAGATCAGCCATATCTCGGGGCACATGGGGTCGATGATGTTTGCGCCAGAAGTGGTGGAGCTGATGAAGCAGCTTTCGGAGGAATACAATCTGCCTGTGATGGATTGCCTTGGGGTTATGGATGAATACGGGCTCACCTACAGAGGTTACGACGGACCATCGGCAACTTCGGCTGAAAAGGAGTCTGCTTTTATCAAGATGCTTGATACCCTCGAGCCGGGAAAAAAGTATCTTTTTCTTGATCATCCGGCACTTGACAATGAGGAAATGCAGACGGTAGGGCACATCGGATATGAGAATGTGGCAGTAGACCGCCAAGGTGTGACCGACCTTTTCACAAGTCCCCGCGTGAAACAGGCTATCGAAGACCGGAATATTAATCTTATAAGCTATAATGACCTCACCAAGAGCCTACCGCGCGGTGAGGCATCGCCGGCTCTCGACAAGGCTTTCGACAAGTATCTGGCGGCTGTGAAGAAATGCGGGGAGGATCTGCACAGCATCATGATTGTGAAGGACGGCAAGGTGGTGAAGGAGCAATGGCTCGGCGATGGTGAACGCAACACGCCGCATGTACTCAACTCGGTGAGTAAGACATTCACCTCTACGGCAGTTGGCTTTGCCGTGGCCGAGGGCCTTCTTAACGTCAACGACAAGGTGATATCATTCTTCCCCGACAAACTCCCTGCTGAGGTCAGCGATAATCTGAAAAATCTTGAGGTGCGCCATCTTCTCACAATGTCGTCGGGACACGATGTAGACCCAACACCGCGCGTGGCACGTGACGGCAGCGATGGTGCCGACTGGGTCGAGGTGTTTCTCGCCACTCCTCTGGAGCATGAGCCGGGATCAACGTTTGTCTACAATAGTCTGGGCACATACGTTCTGTCGGCTATCGTGCAGAAGGTGACGGGGCAAAAAGTAATCGATTATCTCTATCCGCGCCTTTTCCGTCCGCTTGGCATAGCGGGAGCTACTTGGCAGGAGAGTCCGCAGGGAATCAACTGCGGCGGCTGGGGGCTCTACCTGAAGACTGAGGACCTTGCAAAAATGGGACAACTCATACTTCAGAAAGGTGAGTGGAACGGGAAGCAGATCATCCCGGCTTCATGGATAGAGGAGGCTACCACATCGAAGATTGAATCGCTCCCGGCCGGTGCCCGCAAGGAAACGCTGAAAATTAAGGCGAAAGACAGCGACTGGCTTCAGGGCTACGGGTATCAGATGTGGCGTTGCCGTCACAATGGAGTGCGTGCCGATGGTGCAGCTGGTCAGTATATAATAGTTCTGCCAGATGAGAATGCTGTGATAGCGACGACTGCCAAAATCAATGATATGCAGGAGGAAATAAATCTTATCTGGAAATATCTGCTGCCTGCGTTGAAGTAAAGGATCGGGGGGAGGCAAGGAGGACTCTGAGCACTCGGAGAGCGCGGAGCGTGTTAGAGTGGAGAAGCGGATGAAACTCATATATAAAAAAAGTGGAATCATTGCTGGGGTCTCATAAAATAATTGTATATTTGCAGTGCAAATCGGGGCGTGGCGCAGTCCGGTAGCGCACCTGCTTTGGGAGCAGGGGGCCGCAGGTTCGAATCCTGTCACCCCGACTAATATTAACCCCCTTGTAAATCAGAGTGAAATACCTCTTTTTATAAGGGGGATTTATAGTACAAACAGCATAATATCATGAAATTTTCTTTAAATGTTGCGTAAGTTTACACTTAGATGTGCAAATCTCTTGCAAATAAGTTTTCATGGGAACTATCCAATCACTATTATGTTCATGCCCACTATCGTACTATAACCGTGGCATAGATAAAAAGGATTTTCAATAGATTTTCAGACGTATCCATTACCATATCTTGAATAGACAACAGATGAATGATCTTATAAAAATATCAGATATAGAGGCCTCAATAATAGAACTGCGTAACCAGCGTGTGCTTCTTGATAGTGACGTGGCCAGACTCTACGGAGTGGCGACCCGTGAGGTAAATCAAGCGATAAAAAATAATCCAGACAAGTTCCCTGAAGGATATATCATTGAACTCACAAAAGATGAAAAGAAAGAGGTTGTCAAAAATTTTGATAACCCCAATGTGAAGTTTTCTCCACGTCTGCCAAAAGCATTCACAGAAAAAGGACTTTACATGCTGGCAACGATACTTAAAAGTCCGACAGCCACACAGACGACAATAGCTATTGTTGAGACTTTTGCAAAAATAAGAGAACTATCGCGCACGGTTGGTGAGCTAGCAAG
>CAMWSY010000023.1 GCA_947176995.1 uncultured Porphyromonadaceae bacterium
GTGGCGACATCACCTTCCACGGTCCGGGGCAACTCGTCGCTTATCCTATCCTGCGCCTCCGCGACCGCCGTTTCGGCGTGAAATCCTACGTCAGCCGGCTCGAGCAGTCTGTCATCGACACATGTGCCGACTTCGGTGTTGAGTCAGGTCGTGTCGAGGATGCCACAGGAGTGTGGTGCGGCATAGGCACACCTGCCGAGCGGAAAATATGCGCTATCGGAGTCAAGGTTTCCCACGGAGTCACCATGCACGGCCTCGCCCTCAACGTCACCACCGATCTCGATTGGTTCCGTCTCATCAATCCCTGCGGCTTCATCACCAAAGGAGTCACCTCGATTGCACTCGAAACTGGAGTTGCACCGGTATTCGGCGACGTCGCCGGCACACTCGCATCCCACCTCCTCCGCAACCTCACGGAATAACGATCCTGAACGTCGGGTGAGGCGTGCGCTTCGCCAGTTCCACACTTGCCCCGCCGTTGCGTCGCAGCAACTGTCTTGACAATGCCAGCCCTATTCCGCTCCCTCCCGGCTTAGTCGTGAAAAACGGTATAAAAATCTTGTCAGAAATCTCCTCTGCGATTTCCGGGCCATTATCCGAGATTTCAATCGTCACCGACTCGTCAGCCTGCAGCTCCCCCTTTATCGTCACAGCCCCTTTGCCTGATAGCAGGCGTGTATTCTCCACTGCATTTTTCAGCAGGTTCACTATCGACTGACTCAACATCCCCTCGTCACTGTAAACCATCACCTCATCGTTCCCGCTCATGTCTATTGTAATTTCAGGCATCGGTTCAGGCTTGCAGTCCGTCATGCAATAGGCAAGATTCACACACCGCTCCAAGAAATCACGAAGCAGAAACGGTCTGGGCATTGGATCAGGCAGATGCGCCAGATGCCGGTAGGAGTTTACAAAATTCCGCAGATACTCCGACGCACTCACTATAGCCCTGAGCTGTTGGCGCACGCTATCCGACAGCGACGTCCCTTCAGGCGATTCAAGCACATTTCCCGCAAGCGACATTATAGGCATGAGAGCGTTGTTAAGCTCATGCACCACAACCTGCGAGAAACGCATCCACGAGTCCATGTCGCGGTCAGCCACAGCCGAAGTCGCGTCATCAAGCGTCAGCATCACGTATGTTTCCCCACCCGACTCAAGTTCGCTTACACTCACCACGGCGATCCCGTCCCCAAATTTCATCACCTCGCTTCCCGTTATTGTTTCCTTCTGTTCAAGAAGCCTTCCGAGGCGCGTCCCGGCAAATTGCTTCACCGACGTCACTACCGTGCGCCCCAGTAGCCTCACTGCCGCGCCGTTACTAAGCACCGCACGCCCGTCACTGCATCTGAACACCACTATCCCTGTCGCCGAGCGTTCCACCATAGTCTTCAGAAACACATCACGCTTCGCGCTTTCTGCCCGCAGCGATTCAAGCATCTTTCTTATCGCCTCGAGATTTTCCGAAACGGTGCGGTCACTTATCCGCGGCATATAAGTTGTGTCGCCGTTCGACAGAGCCTCTATAAGCAACCCCGTCCCCTTCCGCGTTCTGCGCGTCACAATTATCAGCCGCACTGCACACACCAGTGCGACGCACAACGCCCCGACGGTCACCAGTCCCGCGACGTTCATAATCCGTAACGTTTTATCTTGTTGTAGAGAGTCTGCCGGGATATGCCCAGACTCTTCGCCACAAGCGTCATGTTTCCGTCATTCTCCTCTATCCTCCGGGCAATCATGTCGCGCTCCATCTCGGCCATTGTCGACCCCTGACCATCCGGCTGTTCACCCATCTGGAATTTCAGTCCGAGCGCACCGGCAGCGACCACATCGCCGTCAGTCAGGATCACGGCCTTTTCCATCACATGCTCCAGTTCCCTCACATTTCCCGGCCAGTTGTAGGAAAGAATCTCGTTTCTCGCCTCATCCCCCAGACAGAGCCGGTCACCTCCCCTGTATAGATCGCAATATTTGTTCAGGAACTTCTGAGCAAGCTCCACAACATCCCTCCCTCGGCGGCAAAGCGGCGGGATGTCTATATGGATAGTGTTTATGCGGTAAAGCAGATCACGCCTGAACAGCCCCTCCATCACAAGCCTCTCCGGATCGGCCGAAGTTGCCGAGACAAGCCTGATATCCACCTTACGCGGCTTCGTCTCGCCAAGACGTGTCAGGCAGCGTTCCTGAAGCACACACAGCAGTTTCGACTGCAACCGTGGCGTGAGATTACCTATCTCGTCAAGAAAAAGAGTTCCGCCGTCCGCTTCCTCTATCAGTCCGGCCTTACCGGTGACAGCCCCGGTAAACGCACCCTTCGCATACCCGAAAAGCTCGCTTTCAAACAAGCTGTCTGCTATCGCCCCCATATCCACGTGCACCAGTTTTCCCCCTTTTCTCCCCGACAGAGCGTGTATTTCCCGTGCAAGCGCCGACTTTCCCGTACCGTTATCCCCCGTTATGAGTATTGAGGCCTGAGTGGGAGCCACCCTCTTCACCATATCCCTCACAAGCGCCATTCCGTGACTCTCCCCGTAGAAGAAGCTCTCCTTGCCCCCGGCGCTCTCTTTTGCACCATGCTTCACAAGTTTGGGCAGACTATCCACCACTCCCCTCAGTCGCTCCCTTTCTATCGGTTTTACTATAAAATCCGTCGCCCCTTCCTTTATGCCACTTACAGCCAAATCTATATCACCGTAGGCAGTCATCAGCACCACTGGTGTCTCCGGGTGATCCTGCCGGAGACGCTTAAGCCAGTAAAGCCCCTCATTGCCGCTCATCATGCCGGGACGGAAATTCATATCGAGAAACACACACGCAGGATTCACCTCCCTCATCATCTCAGGGATGCGTTCTGGGCTCGTTACCCTCACTGTGGCAAGACCCTCCTGACCAAGCATTATATCCAATGCCCGGCCTGCCCCTTCGCTGTCATCTACGATAAGTATCTTCCTGTTTTCTCTGCTCATACGGCAAAAATACATTTACCCGTTCAACTTTCCAAACCGTTCATATTCAATCACTGTCCAACATTTTGACACCTTTTGTCCTGTTATTTTACAATCCCTCGATTACTTCAATCCATATTACATTATTAATCAACGTCATACATCATTTGGCACGATATTTGTAACATATATGGACATAATATCTTTTTTTCTTATTTTTAAGTATGTTCAACAACATTCTCTATTCATGGCGCAGTATCGCATCGATGCCGCGCCAGAGTATCCTGAAAGCGGTGTCACTCGCCTTCGGGATAGGTATTGCCATACTGTTGCTGGCGCGATACGCCTATCTGCAAAGTTTCGACACTTCCTATGCCGACCACCGCAATCTCTACCAGACGTGGATCACATGGCATCTCTCCGACCGCGACCTTGACGCCTCGAGAATCATTCCCGGCAAGATACCAACAGGCATTGCCGAGCAACTCACCGACATCTTCAGTTCCGGTTCAGCCACAAGCCGCGGAAGCAGGTCGTTCATTGAAACCGACAACCAAACTCAGGCCGATGCTCTCACCTTCTACGGTGACACCCTCTTCTTTGAGACACTCGGTATCGAGCTTCTCAAAGGCAATCCGCAGAATCTGAATAATTATGCGAACGTCTTTCTCTCCGACAAAATGGCGGCACAGCTTTTCGGAACGCCTGAAGAAGCCGTCGGGCGCACTCTCACCGCCAACATGGACTACGACGATAAATACACCGTCGCAGGCATTTTCCGCGCGCTTCCCGAGAACAACTCCATCTGTCCCGACGTCCTTTTCTCCATTACACCCTATTCCCAATACTTCCGTTGGGTTGGAGGTGACTCATGGTGGGGATTCCTGCGCAAGCGAAGCGACTGCACCATGTCGCTCGACGAAATCAACGCCCGCATAGCACAGGTTATTGAGAAAAACGTACCACCTGTCAACGGCATTACTATCGAAATAGAAGTTCGCCCCATTTCTGACTCAATTTCAGGCGACAGCGAAACGCGCTCAATGATGTATATTCTTCTGAGTCTTGCTGTCACAATACTTATCATTGCCATATTCAACTACGTCCTTATATCGATAGCCTCACTTGCCCGACGCGCTAAATCTGTCGGAGTGCACAAGTGTTGCGGTGCAGGCACAGCATCAATTCTCTCAATGTTTGTCATTGAAACCGTCATGATACTCTTGGCGGCACTCTCGTTGGCAGCATTGCTCCTGTTCACCTTCCATGAGTTTCTTGAAGACACACTTCAAACCTCCATGTCCGAGCTTTTCAACCCCTCCCGCCTGTGGGTCGTAGCATCCGTCATAGCTCTCACCATTGCCATCGGAGCCTTTATCCCCGGCATCATGCTCTCGCGCATAGAAGTCTCCACCATCTTCCGCCGCTTCACCGAGAGCCGCCGCTACTGGAAGCGCGTTCTGCTCTTCGTGCAGATCACAGGCGCAACCATCATCCTCACCATGTCGGCAGTAGTTCTCTCGCAACTCAACTTCGCCATAAACATCGACCCCGGCTACCGCATGGAAGGTCTCGTTATAGTCCCCTATGACCGCGAGTCACGCGATGCTTTCGAGGCCGATATCCGCTCCCTCCCTTACGTCATTGACTACGGGTATTCCAACTCCACACCCGTCTATGGCTATTCGGGATCGATAATTCCCGACGACAAAGGCAACACATCCTTCTCAACAAACTTCGAGCATGCTCCTGCTGAGTATATCGACTTCATTGGATTCGACTTCATAGCCGGACGCCCCTATCGCGACAGTTGCGAGATAATAATCAACCGCTCCTACTGCACCGCAAGCGGTTGGACACCTGAGAGTGCTGTCGGCCGTGTCATCGGTCATCCCGATGATCCATACACAATCACCGGAGTTATAGAAGATTTCAGTATTGGCACTCTCTCCTATGACAAGGCACCGTTTGCTATGAAGATTCCACGCGGGCCAGGCATCGGGCCGGACTTTAGCTACTACACATTTCAGGTCCACGTTGCCGAGCCCTACCTTGAGAATACCCGCAAGCTCACCGAATATATTGAAGAGCACTACCCCAAGCGCCGCGATACCCCGTCGCTCGCCACCGAGGATCTGCGCCAGATGTATGGCAACGTGACACGCTTCCGCAACCTCACCTTCATCGCTGCTATAGCAATTTTCTTCATCACCATGATGGGACTCGTGGGCTATCTTGCCGACGAGATACAGCGTCGCCGACGCGAGATTGCAATTCGCAAAGCCAACGGAGCCGGCACACTCGACATTATACGCCTTCTCTCGACCGACATCGCCGCCTACGCCCTTCCGGCTGTGATTATCGGCGGAATAATCGCCAACTGGCTCAGCCGTATGTGGCTTGAGCAATTCACAAAAACCTATCCCGGACTCCCTTATATCTACACATTTATCCCTATCATCGTGTTTATCGTGACCGTAGCCGCTATTGCCGCCATGTCATGGCGCACAGCCAATTCCGATCCCACCGAAGCACTCAAATCCGAATAACACCCACCACTCGACACATCATGATACAGCTTAACAATATCTGCAAAGAGTTCACCACCGACACCATCCGCACACTTGCCCTTCAGGACATCAATTTATCCATCGCGCGCGGCGAATTTGTAGCCGTCATGGGCCCCTCGGGATGTGGCAAATCCACACTTCTCAACATCGTCGGCACACTCGACCGACCTACATCCGGCTCCTACCTGCTCGACGGCAAAGAGGTCGGCACACTCACCACTTCGCATCTCACAGCCATACGCAAAGGCAAAATAGGCTTCATCTTCCAGTCGTTCAACCTCATCGACGAGTTGACAGTGAAGCAGAACATCGAGCTTCCACTCACCTACCTCCCCGTATCGGCAGCCGAACGCCGCAGCCGCGTCAATGAGTTGCTTGAGCGCATGAACATGTCGCACCGCACCCACCACTATCCACGCCAACTGTCAGGCGGACAGCAGCAGCGCGTGGCGATAGCACGTGCCCTTGTCACCAACCCCGATATAATTCTCGCCGACGAGCCCACAGGAAACCTCGACTCAAAAAACGGCATTGAGGTCATGGAACTTCTCACCGACCTCAACGCTGCCGGCACGACAGTCATGATGGTAACCCACTCCGACCGCGACGCAGCCTACGCCCACCGCACAATCACCCTCTTCGACGGCCACATCACCGCCTCCGTCCCCCGCTAACCACTGTATATAGTATAGCCGTCGAAGACGGCATTTAATTCCAAGCCCCACATCAAGCCGATCTGCGGCGATGGTGTGGGGTTACTGTAATTGTTCTCTGATTCACCTACCCGTCACCATCCCCACATTCATCCTTCTCCAGATGCAGTTCGGCACCATGCGCCACAATCCCACCACCACATTCCAGCGCCAGTCTATCACCGCCACACGCTTCCTTCGCGCGATAGCCCTCAGCATCCCCGGCACAGCATAATCCAGAGTCATCTCAAGTGGATACTTCCGTCCCTCATGAAGCAGTGGCGTCTTTATCCACCCCGGTCTTATATCGGTGAACGCCACATTGCATTTCTCCTTATGCGCAAGCTGTTCCAGAGCCACAAGATAAGTCTGTGCCATCCGTTTCGACGCCGAGTAAGCCGACATCTCCCCGATCCCGTTCGTACCGGCAACCGACGTCACGGCAGCGATCTGACCTTTCACCCCGTTGTCCCTGAAATAGCGGTAGGCAGCCGACACCATCCGCGCGAACCCCGTTGAATTTGTGTCTATAATAATCGCCTCCCGTTCAGGATCAAGTCCGGGATTGTCATATCCTATACCCGCCACATGAAAATATATATCCATGCCGCCGGTGCGGGTTATAAGCTCATTTAGCCTCGCGGGAGCATCCTCCTTAGTCACGTCTATCGCCGCATACTCCACATTACCGGGATAACGCTCCTTAATCTCCTTCAGAGGCTCCGTCTTGCGGGCGGCAAGCCCCAGTTTGAAACCCCTCGAAGCCAGAGCCTCAGCCACGCGTAGCCCGATCCCCGACGACGCCCCCATTATTATCATCCTTTTCATAATCAAACCTTAACTTTGTATCCCGCCCGTGTAACGGGCATAACAACTGTAAGCACCCGGTGACCGCAGGGAACCGGGTGTTACGCAGCTTCCCCTTGGTAGCTGCGGAGCTGCGACACAATCATCACCCTCCATACAACTATAACAAAAACAGGGCGCAATATTCTGCGCCCCGGACATTATAAAAACTTATTCAAAGCCTCACACCTTGAACTTGTATTCGATTTCCGCAAGATCGGCATTAGCCTTCACGATCTTCTTCGACAGTCCCTCGCTCCAAGTTTTCAGCCGGGCAGAGATACCCTCGTCAGTCAGCGAGAGTATGCGGGCGGCAAGCACTGCGGCATTCATCGCCCCGTTTATCCCCACAGTTGCCACAGGAATACCCGGGGGCATCTGGGCTATCGACAGCAGGGCATCCACGCCACCAAGCGACGAGTTGATAGGCACACCGATCACAGGCAGCGGAGTGATAGCGGCGATTACGCCCGGCAGAGCCGCCGACATACCAGCTGCAGCGATCACAACCTTCAGGCCGCGTCCCTCAGCCTCGCGTGCAAAAGTCTCCACCTCAGTCGGAGTGCGGTGAGCCGACAGAGCGAGCAGTTCAAAAGGGATTTCAAGATCATTGAGAAAATCGGCAGCCTTCTTCATCACCGGCATATCCGACGTGCTCCCCATAATGATACTTACAAGAGGTTTCATCTTCTATTTATATTTATTAAATCGTTCTTTTGTAATACTAACAACACTGAAATATTCATTATCTGCGCGACAGCACGCCCTACCTGCTGCCGTAGGCAGCATTTGTGGTAAACCTCACGCTCGCGGCGAAGCCGCAGCGTGGGGACTAATCAAAACCACTGGACATCTGACCTCGCAAGAGGTCATCTATTCCACAACATTTCCGTTAACCACTGGCGTAAACACCCGTGGCGAGTCCTCCGAGATCTCCGAGTTCTCTCCCCCGCTTCATTCCGCCAGCATCAGCGCGAGCCATACCCACACGATCCCGTTAGCGATCCCGGCGGCAACCTGCATCAGAGTGTGCCGCTCCAGTATCAGGCGCGACGTACCCGTCACCCCCGTGGCGATTATCGCCCCGAATATCCATCCGTCGATAGGCCATGCGTTCAACCCGTTATAGGCGATAAAAATCAGGAACGACACCAATCCCCCCATTGCCGCGCCATGTCCGCTTATCTTCCACTTGAAGTTGACAGCCATGTTCACCAGTCCCGCCACTGCACCGCCTACCAAGAACATATATAGCCATGCAGGAGCATGGAGATGACGCAGAAACAATGCGCATCCTCCGTAGCACAGAGCCGAGAGTATATATGGCCACATCCTTTCACCCTGCTTGTTCAGACCCGAGTCGGTTACAATTCCGAGTTTCATCATCAGGAATATGCCGATCAGCGGCAGTATTGCCGTGAAAAACAGAGTCCACCCGAGCACCGGAAGCACCGTGCCACTCGGCAGAGTGTAAAGATACGTCAGTTCTATCCCGAGTGCCACAGCGTATGTCGGCACTATTATCGGGCTGAATATTGCCGAGATTAGGCGGGATATATATTGTAGTGCGTTCATAATTGTCTTCTCATTTTTGCGCCCGGAATACCCAGACGTTCCCTATACTTCGCCACAGTGCGCCGCGCGGCCTCCACACCCCTTTCTCGTAGCAGCGCCGTGAGCTTTTCATCAGAAAGCGGATGCTGCTTATCCTCATCCGCGATCAGCTCTTTCAGTATAGAAACGAATTTGTGTGCTGAAGTGTTGTCCCCGCTTCCCGCAGCCTCGTTGAAAAGTGACTTCAGCGAGTAAACTCCCCCCTGCGTTAACACATATTTTCCTGAAGTCGCGCGCGATATCACCGACAGGTCATCACCCGTTATCGCAGCCACATCCCTGAGCACCATCGGTTTCAGCCGGCTTTTGTCATCCGTGAGAAAGAAATCCCGCTGAATCTCCACTATCGCGCTCATTATGCGCCAGAGAGTTTCCTGCCTTATCTTCATCAGTCCGATAAAAGCCTTCGCTTCATCACGCTTCCGGCGCAGAAACAGCACCGCATCGCGGCGTGCCCGCTTCACCGATGCCGGCTCATCACCCTGACTCTCCTTTACGATTTCCGACCCCTCCTCAAAACTTTTCTCGATTTCAAGCTCCGGAATATTTGACAGCAGCGTGAGCTTCAGACTTTCAGGCCCCGTCACTTCCACCATGAAATCAGGCACTATAGCCGAAGCCGCTTCCTCGGCCATCGTATGGTTGTATTGCAGTCCCGGTTTAGGGTTCAGTCGCGTTATCAGTTCGAGCGCACGGCCGAGGGTGGCCTCATCCACCCCCAGTGCGGCACGCAACTGGTCGAAATTACGCCCGCTGAACAGATCGAAATACACCCCGATAATCTTTCTTGCAAGCCGGTGATCCTCGTCATCATTCTCCAGTCGGTCGAGCTGCAGCAGCAGACAGTCGCGCAGATCCACCGCACACACACCCGCCGGATCAAGCGACCTCACGCAGTCCCACGCCCTCTGCACCGTTTCCTTCGATGGTTGATACCCGGTCGAAAGCAGCAGATCTTCCGCAACCTCAACCGGCACGCGCGTGGCATAACCGCTGTCATCGAGATTTCCCGCTATATAAAGCGCGATTTTACGTTCCTCGTCATTCAGATCACTGAAAGCCAGTTGAGCCGCAAGAGCTTCATAGAGCGACACGCTGCCGTCGCTGTGCGTCGATTCCCAAGGCTGCGGAGCATCCCCTCTTTTCACCTGAGCACCTGCAAAAGGCATCTCCTCAGCCGAGGCATAATCCGCACGTTGCAGATCCTCCGCACTTTCGTTATACCCCTCCTCCGTGTCAGCGTGCTCAGCCTCATGCTCAGGCGTCTTGATCTCAAGAGCCGGGTTGTCATCCACAGTCCTCCTTATCTCATCCTCCAGTTCATGACCGGTCAGTTCGAGCATACGCCCGAACTGCACCTGCATCGGGTTAAGTTTTAACTGCTGTTTCTGACTGGCGGTAAGCCGGAGCGAACTCTTCATCTACTGTAACTTAATCTGTATGGACACACAATCCATGCCCCCTTTCTCAGCCGTCGAAGACGGCTATTAATTCCGAGCCCCACATCGAGCCGAAGGCGATGGTGTGGGGTTGATGGAATTGTTGTTTATCGGCGTCGAAGACGTCGGCTAATCGCCAACTCCAGACCGTGTAACGGGCGTAACAACTGCCAGCACCGGGTGACCGAAGGGAACCCGGTGTTACGCGGCTTATCCCTTGGGAGCTGCGGAGCTGCGACACACCCCCGCCGACTCACAAACTCCCTTTTGTCGACGGCAGACTGAAATTGAACGGATCGCGGCGCACTGCCATTTTCAGCGAGCGGGCAAACGCCTTGAACACACCTTCAATGCGGTGATGCTCATTCTCACCCTTGGCCTCGATGTATATGTTGCACTTTGCTGTGTCGGCAAGACTCTTGAAGAAATGACGGAACATTTCCGTGGGCACATCGCCGATCTTTTCTCTGACAAACGGCTCCACTTCCCACACAAGGCAAGGGCGGCCGCCGAAATCAAGTGCCACCGTAGCCACACATTCATCCATCGGCAGGCAGAAACCATAGCGTTCCAGTCCGCGCTTGTCGCGCAAGGCCTTTCCGAGAGCCTCACCGAGTGCAAGCGCCGTGTCCTCTATCGTGTGATGTTCATCCACATTCAGGTCACCCTTCACCTTCACCGCAAGGTCTATTCCACCGTGACGACCTATCTGGTCAAGCATGTGGTCAAAAAAACCCAGACCGGTCGAAATCTCGGTCTTGCCGCTTCCGTCAACATCCACGGCAACCATCACATCAGTCTCCCCGGTCACACGGTGCACCGTTGCACATCGGCCCGGCACGACCGATTCGCTTTCAGCAGTCATGCCGTTCACATCCTCCCCTTTCAGAGCTGCCACAAGCATGTCATTCTCGGCCGCCGTTCCCACAGTCAGACGCAGACAGTTGCCGCACAGATGCACCTTCGAGCGGTTTCTCACCACTACCCCGTCGCCGAGCAGACGCTTGTAAATCCCGTCGGCGTCCTTCACCTTGGCAAGAATGAAATTAGCATCCGACGGATATACCTTTTCCACAATATCCACCTCTGCAACGCGCTTCGCAAGGTCTTCCCTGAGCATCACCAGTTCCCTTGCGGTTCGTGCTATGCGGGCCTTGTCACTGAGCACGGCAAGAGCCTGACGCTGTGTCAGGATATTGATGTTATAGGGATATTTTACCTTGTTGAATACGTCGATTATATCGCGGCAGGCAAACCCGATGCCGAGTCTTATCGCAGCCGAAGCCCATGCCTTGGAAAACGTTTGCATCACCACGAGGCGGGGATGCTGGCCGAGAAGCGACACTGCCGTACCCTTATCCGAGAAATCAACGTATGCCTCATCCACGGCAAGAATACCGTCAAACGACTGCGCGAGCTTCTCTATATCCTCAAGAGCGAAAGCATTACCCGTCGGATTGTTAGGTGAGCACACCCACATTACTTTGGTATTCGCGTCACAGGCATTCAGCAGAGCCTCGATGTCAAGCGAGAAATCTTCTCGCAGGCTCACGCGTCTGTACTCCACATCATTGATTGCGGCGCACACCGAGTACATTCCGTACGACGGATCTATAGCCACCACATTGTCTTTTCCCGGACGGCAGAAAGTGCGGTAAAGTATATCGATGCACTCGTCGCTACCCACACCGAGAAAAATATTCTCGGGAGCCACACCGCGCAGTTCGCCTATGTGAAGCTTCACCTGACGCTGTAATGGGTCAGGATAGCGGTTCAGTCCGTTGAGTATCGAGTTTTCATTGGCATCAAGCCACGCTTTCGCTTCGCCGCTATACTCGTCGCGGGCGCAGGTATATGGCTCAAGATCCCTTATGTTGGGACGCAGCAGCTTTTCTATTTCTTTAAGCATTTCGACTATAGCGATTCATACCTGATTTCCATCGCACGGCTGTGAGCCTCGAGACTCTCCGCCTTGGCCATGGTCATCACGGTCTTGGCAAGCGACTTCACCCCTTCGGGGGTCAGCCGCTGATATGTGATTTTTTTGCAGAAGCTGTCGAGATTCACGCCGCTGTAGGCAGTGGCGTAGCCCGACGTTGGCAACGTGTGATTTGTACCCGAAGCATAGTCGCCGGCACTTTCTGTCGACCACGGCCCGATAAAAACAGAACCCGCGGCTTTCACACCGGCGGCAAGCTCATCGGCATTCTCTGTATTGATTATCAGATGCTCGGGAGCATACTCATTGGCGAAATCGAGCACATCATCCATTGATCCGAGTTGAATCAGTCGGCTGTGTTCAAGCGATTTCCCCATCATTTCCCTGCGTGGGAGAGCGGCAAGTTGCTTCTCTATCTCAGTCACGGTGGCATCAAGCACCTCGCGGCTGTCTGTAACCAGTATCGACTGGCTGTCAGGCCCATGTTCCGCTTGCGATAGAAAGTCCGCAGCAATAAACGCCGGCGAAGCCGTCTTGTCGGCGATCACCATCACCTCCGACGGGCCTGCGGGCATGTCAAGTGCCGTTCCCTGTCGGTAACAGGCGAGTTGTTTTGCCTCCATCACAAACCGGTTTCCGGGGCCGAAGATTTTGTGAACCCTCGGCACGCTCTCTGTGCCTAAAGCCATAGCAGCCACAGCCTGTGCGCCACCCATCGCGTATATGTCGGTCACTCCCGCCACCTTTGCGGCATAGAGAATAGCCGGATGGACTTTACCGTCAGCACCGGCAGGAGTAGCCATTACCACACGTCGGCAACCCGCGATGCGGGCAGGCACGCCAAGCATCAGTATTGTCGAGAAAAGCGGAGAATTGCCACCCGGCACATAAAGTCCCACGGTGTCTATAGGCATCTGACGCTGCATACACACCACTCCCGGTGCGGTCTCCACCTCGATCGGTTTCATCGCCTGTGCGCCGTGAAAGGCAGCGATATTCTCTGCCGCTTTCTCTATAGCCTCACGCAATTCCGGGGCGGTCAGCCGTTCAGCCTCCGTAATTTCCACGTCAGCCACTTTCAGCGATTCGCGGTCGGCGCCGGTAAACTTCTTTTCGTACTCCTTGACAGCCTTGTCCCCTTCATTCGCCACATGGTCAAAAACGTCAGCGACAATTCTGGCGGTCTCATCATGCACCGAAGCCACGGCGTCACGACGGAGCAGAGCGCTCCAGTCCTTACGGCAAGGCAGAATGTGTATCTCCATCAGAGTATGTTTGGGTTTGGCTTACTCTTAATTTCAAACATCCTCTTAGAGTATCATTTTCTCGATATCGAGAGCGAGGATACCCTCCGCACCGGCGGCACGCAGACGCCCGATTATCTCCCAGAACCGTTTTTCCTCGATCACGGTGTGAACCGACCGCCATGCAGGATCGGCAAGATGCAGCACCGTCGGGCTCTTTATGCCCGGAAGCACCGACAGCACTTCATCCACCTTATCGGCGGGAACATTCATCAGCACGTACTTCTTACCCTCGGCAGCTTTCACTGCATCGATTCTGAAAAGAAGCTCTTTCAGTATCGCCTCCTTCTCGGGCGAAAGTGACTCGCTTCCGCTACCTATCAGCACGGCCTGCGACTGCATCACCGTGTGTACCTCCTCAAGGTTGTTGCTCACGAGAGTCGACCCCGAGGAAACGATGTCAAAGATTGCATCTGCCAGTCCTATACCGGGAGCGATCTCCACTGAGCCCATGATCACGTGGATTTGGGCGTTTATTCTCTCCTGCTCAAGGAAGCGGCGCAGTATGCCGGGATATGATGTGGCGATTTTCTTCCCCTCGAGCCAGTCAAGCCCCGAGAAACCGGCAAACTGCGGCACGGCAAGCGACAATCGGCAGCGGCTGAAACCAAGCTCGCTAAGCACTCTCACATCGGCATCCTTCTCTTCAACCTCATTGAGGCCGACAATGCCTATATCGGCTGTACCGAGAGCCACTGCTTCAGGTATATCATCATCGCGGAGAAAGAGGAATTCCACAGGGAAATTGCGGGCTGGCACAAGCAACGTGCGTTTGGCCACATTCTGTTTGATTCCGGCTTCCTTCAGAAGCTCCATCGTGTCATCATACAATCGGCCTTTCGACTGTACCGCGATACGCAGCAGATTATTCATTCGTCTGATTTATTGATCTGAGTTTCTATTCAAAAAATTTGTCCCCCACATGCATCACTCCTCGTTTTATCTCAGTGCCGGCATCGAGTATTCGCGGCCGTAACGGAGGTTCTGGTCAATATAGTTCTCCGTGTAGTCCACATTGACGTCAGTGACATTGCCGTTGGCATCTGTCACGAGGCTATACACCGGATTCACAAATCCGCGGTACGGAGCGATATCAAGTGCGCTGTAGCGGTCGAGCACCTCCTTGTGGAGAGCCGGATCAACCTTCACGCCGTAATTCTCAACCAGAGCGGCACCGGCGGCATAGTCACCCTCGCTCTTGATGCGCTGTATCTCACCAAGCAGCTCTCCGAAGAGTTGGCGTAATGCAGCGTAATCGTTAACCTCCACATACGTCTTGCCATCCTTCTTTACAAGAGCCACCACATTGTTCGGAGCGCCCTTTTCAAGCACCCATTTCGCAATCAGCTGGCGGTTACGCATGTGTGCTTCCTCCACATCCTTACCCGGCTCGATTCTCACGAGTTGTGTCATCAGGCCGTTGAGCAGATATTTGTAATATTCAGCTTTGTAGGCATCGGGATCATCGAGCAGCCCTAATTCTACCAAGTGCGGATCTGCGAGATAGTAAAGTGCAAACAAGTCGGCTCTTGTCTCCTCAAGCGTTGAGGCGTGAGCCTTCAAAGCGTCGCCATCCACACCGGGAAGCAGCTGACCTGATCCGTGACCGAGGCACTCATGCAGGTCTGTGTGCAGATTGTCGGTAATGAAAAGATATTTTTCAAGAAGCTCTCTTGTCGGCTCGTCGATCACAAACTCCTCATTGAAACCGTTGCCCTGCGATGCGGCGTCGTAGGCGGCTGTGATATTCTCGATAGTCACCGACTTCGATCCGTGTGCGGCTCTGATCCAGTCTGCGTTAGGCAGATTGATACCGATAGGCGTTGCAGGATACGAGTCGCCCGAAAGAATGGCTGCATTGATCACCTTGGCCGAAACACCCTTCACCTCCTCTTTTCTGAAACGGGGGTCTATCGGCGAGCGGTCCTCAAACCACTGTGCATCTGCACTCAGCACCTCGGTGCGGTGTGAAGCCTCATTGTTCTTGAAATTCACGATCGACTCAAACGCGCCGGTCAGTCCGAGCGGGTCACCATAGCTCTCTATGAAGCCGTTTATGAAATCCACCTGACCGTCAGTTTCCGCAAGCCAGAGGATCGAGTAATCATCCCATGCCTTCAGGTCACCCGTGGTGTAATATTCTATCAATTTGGCGATCACAGCCTTCTGCGCGTCATTCTCCGCAAATTCCGAAGCCTTCTCGAGATTTTCCACAACCCGCTTGATAGCAGGAGCATAAAGACCGTTGGCGCTGTACACATCCTCCTTCACCTTGCCGTCGGCACCGCGCACCTTCCGCGAGTTCAGGCCATACGACACCGGCTTAGTGTCACCCGGCACCTTGATGCTGTTGTAGTAAGCCTCGACCTCCTTTTGTGTCATACCCGGCTCATAGATGTTGACAGCCGAAGTAGCCACAAGGTCAGCCCCGTCAGCCTGATTGACACGCTTTGCCACCAGAGCAGGATTAAACATTACCTCCACAAGCTCTGTCACGTTCTCAGTCTTCTTGTCCGCAGGAAGCGCATTCACACGCTCCTCAAAAAACTCGCGGCTGAAACCCGGAGTGAACTTATCCATCGAGTAGTGA